>JBDSIM010000035.1:0-24481 GCA_039917935.1 Cyclobacteriaceae bacterium
ATATGAAGATCCGAAAAAAGACTAAACCCGTAAGGTTGAAAAAAGATGATGTGAACGCACCTCGCTTAAAAGTATAGAAATAATAACCGGATGAACTTGTAAAAACAAAACCACTGCCGAAAAAAAAATACTAACCATTAAAATTAAAAAATATGAAAAATACAATTGTCTTAAGCCTGCTTCTAATGATGTTCACGTTAACAAGTTGTGAATTGGCAGGGGATCTTTTCGGTGCAGGCTTCTATACCGGGATTTTTATTGTGATCCTGGTAGTGGCGATCATTATTTTTATTGTCGCTAAATTGAATAGACGACGCTAGACCCATCTCGTGTGTAGGGAGCTACCCATTTATGGCAAGAGGGCAATAGACTCCCCATGCCCGAATAAATTCAGCCAGCGATTGTAAAGAACTATAATACAGAACAACTGTATTATCCTCCCTGCCACCTGCCATAAAGATTTTCCCCGGGGCGCACGCATGTTTTTTTTCCCTACAGGTTAATTAGTCACTTTTAACTAACCTGATATTAATTATGGATACAAGTAATTTAACCAACACCATTAACCCGGATGCCGAAACTAGTGCACTGGCACCGGGTACAGGGTCCAGTATTATCAACGTTGGCAATACTGAGCGTATTATATCTGCTCTTGGGGGTGCCGCCTTAACTGTAATGGCCTTACGGAATGTCCGGTCACCCGGTGGATTGAGTATGCTCTTAACGGGAGGTTTTTTGTTGGTACGGGGTATTAGTGGTTACTGTGCTGTAAACAATGCCTTGGGGAGAAATGCGCTTCAGAAACCAGCTTCGCCAGTTGAAATTGAAGCGACCGTTTCGGTTGACAAACCAAGATCTGAGGTTTATTCGTTCTGGAGAAACCTTGAAAATCTTCCACGTTTTATGAAGCATCTTGAAACGGTCGAGGAAATTACCGATAAGAAATCGAAGTGGACGGCCAAAGGGCCGGCAGGTTTAGGTTCAGTTTCCTGGGAGGCGGAAATTATCGATGATCAAGCGAACGAGTTTATTTCCTGGCGATCACTGCCGGGTTCAACGGTTGATAATGCAGGGCAGGTGAGGTTCAAAGAGACTCCCGAAAATCAAACGGAAATTCACGTGAGGATGACCTATCGTTTACCTGCTGGAGATGTCGGTAGTATCGCTGCGAAGATATTCAGTCCCGTGGCTGAGAATATGATGAAGAACGATATTCTCGACCTGAAAAGTGTAATGGAAACAGGAGAAACTCCTTCCGGTGGCGGAACGCAAAAATCCAAGAAAGGAAAACGTTCGCAGGAAGATAAGGACACGAGAAATACAATCCTTGAAAACAGGTAATCTACCTTAAGATTATAAAAAATAGCCCGCCTGCAACGGGCTATTTTTCTGTAAAAATTTACGAATTAAGACCACCGATCATCTAACCCCATAGAGGTGAACCATTTGTAACCCCTCGTTTTCAACTGGATCCGAGGTAGACTACCCTTGATCGGGGCCGTGACATTATTTGGCCCACAACCACTGACCTTTGATAGGGATTAAAGTTTACATAATAGCGCCAGTCCCATTAAGATTGTTACCTGACAGCCTTCGATCGAAGTTAGAACCCGTCTTTGAACTTTAAATTTTAAAATTTTAAACCTCGAATTTTAAACGAACTTCAAACCTGAAACCGCTTTATGCTTTGCGCTTATTGCTTTATGCTTTTATGGCAGATCACCAAGAGGTTTATCTTATAATCACCAAGAGGTTTATCTTATAATTGGGATTTTACCGGACAGTACTTATTTTAAACCTCGAATTTCAAACATTTCAAACCTCCAACTGTTTTAAATCCTCGCCTGATAGGTATAGAGTTCAAAGTATCTTCCTTTTTTCTGAATGAGTTCTTCATGTTTGCCCCGTTCTGCGATGGAGCCTTGTTCAATTACCAGTATCTGGGTGGCTTGGCGGATGGTGCTTAATCGGTGAGCAATCACCAATGTCGTTCGTCCTTTCATCAGGTTGCTGAGGCTTTGCTGAATGAAAGATTCACTCTCTGTATCGAGATTTGAAGTAGCCTCATCCAGTATTAATATTCGGGGATTGGCCAGTATGGCGCGGGCAATCGCGATCCTTTGACGCTGTCCGCCAGATAACTTTACTCCGCGTTCTCCTATCAGCGTATCGAGTCCCTTTTCAAATCGATCAGTAAACTCGTGAACATACGCTGCATGAACGGCCATCTCCAGGTCTTGATTGGAAGCATTGGGCCTGGGGAAAAGTATGTTTTCACGGATCGTCCCTTCGAACAGAAAATCGTCTTGCAACACCACGCCTAGTTGTTTACGGTAACTGTCGAGATTGACCTGCGAAAGGTCAATGCCATCAATCGTTATAAGCCCGCTGCTTGGGTTCAGGTACGTCGCCACCAAGCCGGCAATAGTTGATTTACCAGACCCCGATGTGCCCACCAGGGCCGTTACAGACCCTGGAGGCGCCTTAAAACTAATCGCATTGAGTACATTTTTATTCTCTTCGTAGCCAAAACTTACCTTGTCGAAAATAAGGTCGCCATTGATCTCTCCAGCGGAAAGGGTACGGGTTGTCCCATCGTCTTCAATGGGCGTATTCATGATTTCTTCTGTGCGATCCAGCCCTGCAAAAGCTTCCGTGAGCTGACTGCCTATATTGCTCATCTGCACAATGGGCGCGATCATGAAGCCGAGGTACAGGGTAAATGACAAAAAATCCCCGAAGGTTAACTCCCCCTGCATGATCATATAACTTCCGATTCCCATTATACCCGTACTGGCAAGACCGAGCAGAAAGGTTGCAGAACTCGTCACGAGACTTGTGGAGGTAAGGCTTTTTTTAACATTCAGAAAAAGTTTTTCAACTCCTTTTTCAAAAGTTTTAATTTCCTGCTCCTCGGCATTGAATCCTTTTATTACCCGGATGCCATTGAGGGTTTCTGTTAATCGCCCTGTCACCTCCGCATTGATGATGCCCCGTTCGCGAAAAATCGGTCTGATATAAGCAAAGGCCCGCAGCGATATAAAACCAAATATGGCTACCGGAACCAAAACATATAAAGTCATTAATGGGCTGATCCGGATCAACAGGAACAAACAGATCACAGCACTCAATAAGCCACCGACTAATTGAACCAGACCAGTCCCCACCAGATTTCTGACCCCTTCGACGTCAGTCATTATTCTGGATACAAGGGCGCCGGATTTGGCATTATCAAAAAAGCGCACCGGTAACCTTAATATCTTTTTCTGGACTTGTGAGCGAAGCACTGAGATGAGGTGTTGCGCTTCAACACTGAGTATTTTAGTGAGGAGGAAGGACGTTATCGCCTGAACGATGATGGAAGAAACTACCGCGATCAAAAGGTACTTCAGCATTTGGAGGTCATGCTTGGCAATCACATCATCCATAAGATATTTGGTGGCGCCCGGCAACACGAGCCCAGCCAGCCGGCTAATCACAATGAGGACCAAGCCCACCGATATTATTTTCCGTCTCGGCCAGATAATCGTTTTAAAAACGTGGCCTATAGTCACTTTGGGTTTTTTCTCCATCGATGCATCAGGGATATAATATGAAGTCGGTTAAAAGAGTTATTTATTGTATTGGCGTGTTTAAAGGCTTAAAACCGGCGCAATGTAGAAATTAATATACGTGTCAGGAAGATTCTCCTGATCAAGGAATACTTTTTTACCCTCTGAAGATCGAATATTTTACGAAACTAAAAAAGGAGGTCTTATGAGTAGCTTTGAAGAAAAAGAATATGAAATTGATAATCGCACGGGTTCTAATCAGGAAGGCCCTACTGCAAACCTTCCCCTTGAAAGGCTAACCGCCACTTCCATCATCGGTGATAAGGTAGAAAATACTCAGGGAGAGGACCTGGGCACTATTGATAACCTGATGATTAATATTTTCAGCGGACATGTCGAATACGCCGTAATTGAATACGGTTCGTTCCTGGGAATTGGCGGAAAATTATTTGCCATTCCTTTTGATGAACTGCGTGTGGCAGAGGGAAGGCATGTATTCATTCTCGATCGGGATAAAGATTATTTGCGGCTTGCTCCGGGCTTTGATAAGAGTCATTGGCCTGAAACCAATAATCACAGCTATTATGGTGATGTAAACTCCTATTGGGGAACGGCTGCGATGCCATAGAATCCTACTCTGCCGGGTGCTGGTCAAGCATCCGGTTTTGTTTCTCATTCCAACGCATCCGGTACGCATTCATCGCCGTTTTCCCCAAACGCGTAGTTAACCGGTGATTTACGTAAGCGCCAACGACCGCCCCGATACCGGGAATCAACTGTAATAATTTTGCGATATCGATGTAATCACGATACTCCTGCTGGAAACTCCTCCAGTCAAATTCATTGATGTCTGCGGGGAGTTTTTTTTCATGTTCGACCCAGTCTGCGATGATTTTATAAATTTTATTACGGTGCAGGGCACTTGAAAAGCATAGTTCGAAAATATGAAGAATGTAAACCCTTTCCTGATACCGGGTTGTGTCAAAGCCGTAAAGGGTAGACACTTCAAAAAGCATTTTCATTTTTAAGGTTAACCACAGGGGGAAATCGGCTAATCCAAGAAGGATACCGCCGGCTCCCGTTAGCGCGCCTTCTGCGGCGGCCGTATTGCGGTAAAATTTTATGCGTTCAAGCACCTTGATCTCACAGTTTTGAAGATCAGTTTCTTTTTGTGGCACGCGTGATGTAAAGCCCGCCCCGAAAAATACGGCGCGCGTCATCTGCTTAATGGCGAGGGTGATCGCTTTATGCACTTTTTCCGGAATAACCCTATTAATTCTGTTCTGCAATCTTTTGGCAAGCTGACTGGAAAATGAGGGTTCCGCCTGCATTCGCTTCTGCCAGACAGCCAATTCAGCCAGACAATGTGTTTCATACAATGTCATATCGAATTTCGCGTTTAATGGATTTATCAGTTATTGCATTTCTCCATGAAAAATTCGCGCCTGGTAAGGTTATGATTTTTGTAATGAAGGAACATTATTTTTACCAGATATTATATGGAGAAGACGAATGGCAGCCTGTTCACCAGGTTAAGAAACCGTATGGGAGCCTTTTACCGGCGAAACGGGTTTTTTAAGACACTATTAGGCCTTGCAGGCCTCCTGGCGGTGGCTGTTTTGACGGGAGTAGCTTTTTTTATTTTCCTGGTATGGACAGGAACCTTCGGCGCAATCCCCAACAAAGATCACCTGAAGGAAATACATCATCCCATTGCCAGTGAGGTATACAGTGCAGACAGTGTCTTATTAGGCAGGTATTATACGCAAGACCGATCCCCGGTTCGGGCAGATGAAATCCCTAAGACGCTTAAACAAGCGCTTGTGGCCACTGAAGATGTCCGGTTTTATGAACATCACGGAGTGGATATGAAAAGCCTCATCAGGGTGCTGATTAAAAGTCTCCTGCTTCAAAAAGAATCTTCGGGAGGGGGAAGTACCATAACCCAACAGTTGGCGAAAAATCTCTATCCGAGGAAATCGGTGGGATTACTTTCTTTACCGGTCAATAAAGTAAGGGAATTTATAATCGCCGGGCGGCTTGAAGATGTTTATACAAAGGATGAAATCCTGCTCTTGTATTTAAATACGATACCCTTTGCGGATAACACCTATGGTATAAAAACCGCAGCCGACCGTTTCTTTTCCACGCCTGTTAAAAACCTCACGATTGATCAGTCAGCGATGCTGGTGGGTATGCTGAAGGCAACGCACAGTTATAATCCCAGATTATTTCCTGACAGGGCAAGGGTAAGGAGAAATCTCGTAATCGCACAGATGGCGAAATATGATTTTATAACGCAGAATGAAAAGGTACAATTGCAGGCCAGACCTTTGATCCTGCAATACAACAACGTAGCCCACAATACCGGGGCCGCCCCCTATTTCCGTGCATACATTAAAAACGAACTACTGCAGTGGTGTGAAGAAAATAAAAAAGCGGATGGCAATGCTTACAACCTCTATACCGATGGTTTAAAGATATATACAACCATTGATTCGCGTTTGCAGCGGTATGCTGAAGCTGCTATGCAAAGACAGATGAAAACCCTTCAACAAAAATTTGCCAGTCAGCTTAATAGTCAAAAATTAAATGAAGTAGCCAACCGCAAATTACATCAGCTCCCCCAATACAGTTCCCTCAAAGAAAGTGGCTTGTCGGAAAAAGAAATATTGGCTACGCTCAAAAAACCGGTAAAAACAAAAGTGTATACGTGGGATGGGGTGAAGGATGTTAATATGAGCTTTTATGATTCAATCAAACATCACATGCAGTTTTTACAGGCAGGTATTATGGCCCTCGAACCATCCTCAGGAGATATTAAAGTCTGGGTAGGTGGAATTGATCACCGGTTTTTCCAATATGACCATGTGCGACCGGGAACCAAAAGGCAGGTAGGCTCTACGTTGAAACCCATTCTTTACGCCGCCGCGCTTGAAAAAGGTATTGGGCCTTGTAGCTATATTTCTGCCCGCAAAACCGAGTATTCCAATATGGACAAGTGGACACCTGAAAATACCAATCAGGACACTTATGACCGCAAGTATTCGATGGAAGGAGGGTTGTCTGGTTCGGTAAATACGGTTTCTGTTAAATTACTGGAAAAGACGGGTATTGGCAGTGCGATATCGGTGGCTCGGAAAATGGGCATTTCCAGCGAACTCCCTGAAGTACCTTCACTGGCACTGGGCACTCCGTCAATTTCGATGATGGAGATGGTCGGAGCGTATGGAACGCTGGCAAACGGAGGGGTTTATATTAAGCCAAGATACTTGTTGGCCATTGCCGACCAAAATGGAAACGTGTTGGAAACCATGGAAGCAGAAGAAAAACCTACCCGGGCATTATCCAAAGAGAGTGCCCAAATGATGGTTCATATGTTAAAACGAGTTGTCAGCGAAGGAACAGGTTCTTCTTTACGGACACGCTATGGAATTCAGAATGACGTCGCCGGAAAAACCGGCACTACACAATTGAATGTGGATGGTTGGTTTATGGCGATCACACCTAAACTGGTAATAGGCTCATGGGTGGGAGCGGACGACCCCCGTCTGCGTTTTCGGAGTACTGCTCTGGGCCAGGGATCAGCCACAGCGCTGCCAATCACAGCGTTGTTCCTGCAACAAGTAAACAAAGACAAAACTTTAAGGGAAATTTCGACCGCCAGGTTTGCAGCGTTGTCTCAGAAACTAGTAGAAGAATTAGATTGTAAAGATTCGAAATCAAATTTGAATATTTTTGAAAGGATCTTCAAGAAGAAGAAGAAAACAAAAGTGACTAAATTCCGGGGGGCCAAAGAAAAGAAAAGCGCCCTGTAACGAGCACCTTTTATTACGCGATATTATATTCGGCCGATTGCATTTTTGCCAGCAAGGCCGTTTCCTCCGGAGTAAAATCCAATGTTTCCGACTTTGGATTTTGTGATTCGATAAAGGCTTCGAGGTTTGTAAAAAATTCTAAGCGATATTTCCAAACCATTTTACTGCCGACAGCTTCCTTGAATTTCCTAATAGTAATGTTTTCGTCAAGCCAATACAATTCGTATGTAACCGCTTCCGCCGATGACCCGGTATAACCAGGCATAAAATTGAGCTCAGAGCTTTCCAATTTCTTCTGAACATCTTCACGGAAATCAGACTTCCCTGTAATGTAAACCGTTAACCAACCCATATTGTATCCCTATTTCCCGATTGTGAAAATTAAAATTTCAGTATTTCTGTACATCGCCAAATTATATTCCCTCGTTAGACATTACCAATTGTAACTGGTCAGGAGGCAGATGATTTAAAAAATGTCTTCACATATCATATTAACGCAACAAAGGTCGACATGTTTCAATATCCAGCCTACATTTTTATCTGAAATTAATGCCATTGAAAGACATATATGCAAAATGCACTAGTGCAAACGTTGCAATGGTTTCCTATGGCACTTTGTCTTGTTCCTTCTCGCCATCTTCAGAATAAAATTTGGCCTCTGCCTTATTTTGCCCTATAAAGCCCATGAAATTATTATTTAATATAGCATTGGTTTGATCACTAAAGACACCAGACCAATTGAATCGAGGCCTTAGTATTTTTTGTTCCAGGCAGGAGTGAATAATTTGTTATCAGCATCGTTATTTTGTGTTGGTTGTGAAATGTGCCTGCTGTGCGCTATAATTCGCACATTCATAATCTTATACATGTGTCGGAAAAATTGAGATTAGTGATCATCATTTTCGATATTCTTTTTATTTTACGGTTGTAATTCCGTTTAAAAAACTATCCATGTCAACAATCACCGATTCGATATTAATATTTTCGTATTTCAAAGCACATGGCGATGGATTGCACCTTGCCTGGAGTGATGATGGTTTGAAGTGGACCCCGCTCAACGAGGACAAGATTCTTCTGAAACCTGAAATCGGGATGGGGAAGATTATGCGAGACCCTTGTCTGGCCTTCGGGAGAGATGGTCTGTTTCATCTTGTCTGGACGTCTGGATGGCATGAAAAGGGTATAGGATATGCTTCATCACCTGACCTCTTCAACTGGTCTCGTCAACAGTATCTTGGCGTGATGATGCATGAGGAGCATGCCCGGAATTGCTGGGCGCCTGAAATTTTCTACGATGAAACACGACAACAATTTCTGATTTACTGGGCATCCTGTATACCGGGACGTTTTCCGGAAACCGATCATACAGGAGACGATGGCCTCAATCACCGAATGTATTATGTTTCGACATCAGACTTTAAGAATTTCAGTGATACAAAATTATTTTTTGATCCGGGTTTTAATGTAATCGATGCCACTCTGGTACAGGAAGGTTCGCGCTATGTTATGTTTATGAAAAACGAAAGCCTACATCCCTGTGAGAAAAACATCCGCGTATCGGTCAGCCAGAGCCTTTTCAGTGGATTTAATGAAATCAGCCCGCCTATTTCGGGTCCCTACTGGGCGGAAGGCCCGGCAGCTATACGGTTTTCTGACAATTGGTTCGTTTATTTTGATAAGTATAAAATAAATGAAATGGGTGCACTGCGTTCTGCTGATCTGAAAACGTGGGAGGACATTTCGCAGGAAGTTCATTTCCCAAAGGGCGCACAGCACGGATCAGTTTGCCGGATCCCTCTTGAAAAGGTCAGGCATTTGTTTTAATAAAAACCCTGCGCTTTAAAAAAATCTGATCGCTTTTGTGTATCTTCCATAAGGGCTAACCTTATGCATCACATCCTTATCATACTATCTATTTTATGGTGGCAGGAAATTCCCTATAAACCGAAAGAGGAATTTGAAATTAAACTTGACTATCAATTTAAGCAACGTCCTCAGGCCGATCATAATTCTGTCAATCTTGGCGAGACGAAAAGTGATTATGAACGCCGGACAACAGGAAGCGTTTTACCCTATTTAGTTTTGCGAATTTCCGTGTTGAAGCTTCCGGAAGAAAAAATGCGCATGCGTATTTCAAAAAACAGAGATGACCGCCCTGTCAATCGAAAAATTGACCTGAATTCGGTTATTGAATTAACCCTAGGCTTCACGGATGACATGAAAGATCGGGTTACCGCGCACGAGTATTCCATTGCCTTTCTTACCGCCGAAAAAACCATGGTCAATCACATCCTGATAAGTGTCGATAAAGATGGATCTTTTTTTGTCAATGGGGAAAAACGGGGTAAATTCTGAGAATCAATTGTTAAACATTCGTTAAATTGTTATGAAAGGCCATTCAAAACCGGATGATAAAGTTTAAACTTGTGTTTAAATTTTGTTGGAATGAGAACGTTCTTTTTGCTGCTATTCTTTCTTCCCGTGTGTTTGTTTTCCCAACCTCAGCAACAACCTGATGCCGCGCACATTAAATTAAAACTCAAAAAGCTTAATTTTTTAGGGGCCGTATTGTACATGGCAGCGCATCCCGATGATGAAAATACGAATATCATTGCCTATCTCGCCAACCATAAACTGGCTTCCACAGCTTACCTGTCAATGACCCGTGGTGACGGCGGCCAGAATCTCATCGGTCCCGAAATAGGTGAGTTATTAGGATTGATCAGAACACAGGAATTATTAGCGGCCAGAAATATCGATGGAGGCCAACAATTTTTTACAAGGGCAATAGACTTTGGGTTCTCCAAATCGGCAGCGGAAGCTTTGTCTGTGTGGGGAAAGGATGCTGTCTTATCGGATGCGGTGAAAATCGTCCGGCAATATCAGCCGGATATTATTATTACGCGTTTTCCCCCTGATGAACGTGCTGGCCACGGTCACCATACTGCTTCTGCTATCGTCGCCGGTGAAGCATTTGAGCTGGCAGCCAAAGCGGAGGTTTTTCCTGAACAACTTAAGGAACTGACTACCTGGCAAGTGAAACGTTTGTATACGAACACGGGCCGGTGGTGGAACACAAAGATTGATGCGAACACACCCGGCATTATTACCCTGGATGTGGGTGGCTTTAATCCCCTTCTTGGAAAATCATACTCGGAGGTTTCAGCTTTGAGCAGCAGCCAGCATAAAAGCCAGGGTTGGGGCAGAGGAGGTGAACGCGGTTACCGTCCTGAATTTTTAGAATATATGAAAGGGGATCGCGCGATCAAGGACATTTTTGAAGGCATCGATACTACCTGGGCGCGGGTGCCAGGGGGTAAGAAAATTCAACCCCTTGTGGAAAGGGCCTTACAAGAGTTTGATGAAGAGAAACCTTCAGCCATTGTGCCCTTACTCTTCCGAATCAGAAATGAAATAGCAGGCCTGGGCAATAGCGTCTGGAAGAAAAGAAAACTTCAGGAAACTGAACAGCTCATTGAAAATTGTCTGGGACTTTTTATTGAAGTAACTGCGGCACATTATCAATCACCGCCAGGAGAGTCTGTTCAATCTTCGGTAGAACTATTAAACCGGTGTCCGATGGATCTGAAGATCCTAAAAATCACAGGTACCGGATTACAATGGGATAGCACTTTGTCTGCCTCACTAAGAATCAATAGCCCTATCGTTATTAATTTGAAAGCACCTGTTTCCACGGATGCTTCCTATTCGGGACAGTATTGGTTGCAATCTTCTCATGGAACAGGGCTATTCACCGTAAACGACCCCGTAAAAATCGGATTACCTCAAAACCATCCTGCTGTTAATTTTTCTTTTGAGATACTGGTAGGAGCTGAAAAACTTACGGTCAGCAGGCCGATGATTTACCAATGGGTTGACCCTGTAAAAGGGGAGCTGTGGCGACCTTTTGAAATAGTGCCCCCCATGAGTATCAATCTTTCTGAAAATGTGTTGATATTTAATTCGGGTGAGGCCAAAAAAATCAATTTGTTTTTGAAATCTTCAACCGATCAAAAACTCCGGGGCACTGCCACCCTTAAATTACCACAGGGGTGGTCGTGTGAGCCAAATGTTATTGATTTTGATTTGCCTCAGAGAGGGGCGGAGCAGACCAGGTCTTTGGTCGTACACCCTTCACAAAAAGAATATAACGGCAATATTATGGCCGTCGCTGAGGTCAATGGAAAACAGTACGACCAATCTTTGCAAATGATTTCGTACGACCATTTTCCGATCCAGACTTTACTTCATCCGGCCCAGACAAAAGTTGTCAGGATAGATCTGAACAAGGAGGGGACTTCAATCGGATACATTAGAGGGGCAGGAGACGAAGTTCCTTCCGCTTTGCGCAACATGGGGTATGAGGTTTGGGAAATGAATAATGACGAGGTCACACCCGCCAATTTACGAACCATGGACGCGGTGGTTTTGGGAATCAGGGCGTTGAATACGAATGATCGCGCGCCTTATTTCATGCCTGCTGTACTTGACTATGTCAAGAGTGGCGGAACCGTCGTCGTGCAGTATAATACAAACGCACGGATGGATACAGAAGAATTTTTTCCGTATCCTTTGAAACTCAGTCGTGAAAGGGTTACGCAGGAAAATTCAGAGGTTAAAATACTAAAACCTGATCATCCCGTGGTCAATACTCCGAATAAGATAACGCAGGCTGACTTCAAAGGATGGGTGCAGGAGCGGGGTTTGTATTTTCCTGATCAATGGGACGCTAAATTCGAAGCTATCCTTTCCATGCAGGATGATGGGGAAACACCCAAAAACGGCAGCCTGCTGGTGGCGAAATATGGCGATGGATATTATGTCTACACAGCGCTATCATTCTTTCGTGAGCTGCCTGAAGGGGTTCCAGGAGCCTATAAATTGCTGGCAAACATTGTTTCCCTTGGAAAAAATGCAAAGCAAGAGGACGCCCCGATCCAGGACCGCAACAAATAATTTTATTTCACTTCCTGATATATACATGACTGATCCTGAAAAGCCTCCTCTTTTTAAATCCTGGAATGGTTGGTATGTGATGATCCTGAGCGTACTGGTAGTGCAAATTGTTGTGTACTATTTACTAACCATCCGTTTTTCATGAAGGCGATTGATTGGATAGTACTCTCGTTAACCATTCTTTTTATAGTAATTTATGGAACACTGAAAACAAGAAAAACTACCACGATGGAGGGTTATCTCAAAGGTGATAACTCGCTTAAGTGGTGGATGATGGGCGTTTCCATAATGGCCACCCAGGCAAGCGCGATCACCTTTCTTTCAACACCTGGTCAGGCGATCGAAGATGGCATGCGATTTCTCCAGTTTTATTTTGGATTGCCTTTAGCCATGGTGATCATTTCAGTAACGATGGTGCCGATCTATTACCGGTTAAAGGTCTATACAGCATATGAATTTCTTGAGAGTCGTTTTGATCTGAAAACCCGATCGCTTGCCGCGATCCTTTTCTTAATTTTACGCGGTTTGTCAGCGGGCATAACCCTGTTCGCGCCCGCGTTGATACTGTCTACCATTTTAGAGTTGCCGATTCTGATTACAACGATAGCCATAGGCACACTAGTGATCGTGTATGTTGTTTCCGGAGGAACGCAGGCGGTGAGCCTTACCCAGCGACAACAGATGGCCGTTATCATGAGCGGAATGTTTTTAGCAGGCTTTCTTGCGTTTAAGATGTTGCCGGAACAAGTCTCATTCAATGATACCGTTAAGATTGCGGGGGAGATGGGTAAATTAAACCTGGTTAATCTTGAGTTTAATATCAATGACCGTTACAACATCTGGTCGGGACTCATCGCTGGTACGTTCCTTTTCTTGTCTTACTTCGGCACGGATCAATCGCAGGTAGGGCGTTATCTGGGAGGTACCTCAGTGACTGAAAGCAGACTCAGCTTAATGTTCAACGGATTATTGAAAATCCCGATGCAATTCATCATTCTTTTTATCGGGGTTCTTGTATATGTATTCTACTTATTTTTTCAGCCACCGGTATTCCATAACCAGGCACTTCAAGCCAGAGCCATGGAAACTGAGAAGCGTGATTCAATTCAATACTTTGAGAAAGAATTTAATCAGGTTTACCTCAAGAAACGAGCTGCGGTTGATCTGCTTGTGGAAGCCATTCATCAGGATGACGAAACATCTATTACTTCTGCCTCGGATGCTGTCAAGAAATATCAGAAAGAAGAAGGTGTTTTACGCAAAAGCGTGAAAGCTACGATCGGTCGGGCGATCCCGAACGCAAAAACCCAGGACACGGATTATATCTTTTTAAACTTTGTTTTAACCCATTTGCCAAACGGGATTATTGGTCTTTTACTGGCCGTTATGTTTTCCGCGGCCATGTCATCTTTGGCCGGAGAACTCAACGCCCTGGCATCGACAACTTCCGTTGATATTTATAAGCGCTCGTTCAAATCCAATGGCTCCAATGAACATTATTTATTGGCTTCAAGATTATTTACAATCATGTGGGCAGTGCTGGCAATGATTTTTGCCATGCTGGCAAGTTTTGCGGAGAATCTTATTCAGTTTGTTAATATAGTGGGTTCCCTTTTTTACGGAACTATTCTCGGAATATTTTTAACGGCATTTTACGTACGCTTCGTTGGTGGAACAGCTGTTTTTATTGCCGCATTAATTGCTGAGGCCATTGTTCTTTATTGTTTTCAGTTCACTGATATAGCCTTTTTGCTCTTTAACATTATTGGTTGCGGCAGCGTTATTGTTTTAGCTATGTTGATCGAACTGGTGCTCCCCAAATCCGCAAAATAATTTCTTTGATTTCTTTCAATATCCTCGAGATTTTTATTGGCGGTCTTACCATGGATCGCCCGGCTATCGAATGTTGATAGCGGACAAACGGCTTCCTGGTATCGGCTTGGACTCTCTTCTCTCACCGATTTGCTGGCGCCACATGGCATAATACAATCCTTTTTTTGAAACCAATTCTTCGTGAGTGCCGGTTTCCGTTATTTTCCCTTTTTCCAATACAATGATTTCATCCGCGTGCATAATCGTGGAGAGCCTGTGTGCAATCAGGAGTGTGATCTGGTCTCTCCGTGCCGAAATATGGCGGATGGTATCGGTAATTACTTCCTCTGTTAATGAATCCAGCGATGAGGTCGCTTCGTCAAAAATTAATAATCTTGGATTTCGAAGCAACGCCCTGGCAATGGAAATACGTTGCCTTTCACCTCCCGATAATTTTAGGCCGCCCTCTCCCAGTATGGTCTCGATACCCTTGCCAGTCCGGGCAAGTAACTGCCAGGCTGAAGCTTTGTGCAAGGCGGCCACAATTTCCTCATCTGATGCGTCGGGTTTTACAAAAAGCATATTTTCTTTTATCGTGCCTGCAAACAGTTGGGTATCCTGGGTTACGAAACCTATTTGCCTTCGCAGCTGATTATACTGTATGAATTGTGAGGGTACATGATTAAAAAATATTTCACCTTCTACGGGCTGATACAACCCCACAAGAAGTTTTACAAGGGTGGATTTGCCCGAACCGGAAGGCCCTGCAAAGGCGATTGTCTTACCGATTCTTACGTTAAAAGAAATACCATCGATTGCATTTTGCGTGGCGCTTTTATGACGAAAAACTACATTCTCAAATCGCAATTCCTCGAGCAATCCGATTTCTACCGGTTCCTCAGGTCGTTGCTCGATGGGTTTCTTTAGCAGCCTGTCAAATATATGAAGGGAAGATTCTGCTTCCCTGTATTGCAAAATTATATTGCCGAGATCCTGCAAAGGAACAAAAATAGCTGTGGAGATAAATTGCATGCTGATGAGTTCACCTGTTGTTAGTACATCACTGAAAATGAGCCACAACAACGCGAATAAAATAGAATGCTTTAATATGCTGAGTGCGCTTCCCTGGAGAAAAGAAAGTGTGCGTACCCTTTTAACTTTTTGCATTTCCAACGTAAATATTCTGAGTGTCTGCTCTCTAAGGCGTTTGATTTCCGGAAAGGTAAGGCCCAGGCTTTTTACCAGCTCAATATTCCGCAACGATTCTGTGATCGAACCAGACATTCGGATGGTCTCCCGGTTCACAGCGCGCTGAATAGTTTTTATTTTTTTACTGAGTAAGCCTGTGAGTCCGCCCAAAACTAAAACTCCCAGGACGAATACCGGAATCAATGCCCAGTGTTTGGTGATGGAGTACCAAATAAGAAAGCTGATTCCCACAATAGAAGAAAAAACTACGTTGATAAAAGCCATGATAAATCGCTCTGTGTCCGTTCTTACTTTTTGCAAAATGGCCATCGTCTCTCCGCTGCGCTGTTCTTCGTATTCCTGAAATGAAAGGCGGAGCGTGTGTTTTAGACCGTCGTTAAAAACCTGCATTCCAAATTTTTGCACGATCATGCGCGTTAGATATTCCTGAAAGGCTTTGGCAATTCGGGCCAATAATGCCACGCCTACAGCAATGAAAAGCCAGAACGACACGCCTTTCATTAAATCCTGCTGAGGTAAATGTTTTGGATTGCTGGCATATTCATCAATGATCTTTCCAAAAATCACGGGGTCGATCATAGTTAAAACCTGGCTCATGGCGGCAAGGAGAAGAGAAAAGAAGACGAGGCTGCGATGCGGCTTTAAATAATTCCAAAGGATTTCCATAAACCACGATTATAATTATAATGTGGCTATAAGATCGTGCCCTTGCGCTACAAGGTGAACCACCCGGGAAGATCGGACCAGGACAAATTGTGACACTCTTGGGAATTAGTGCGCGGAAGTATTGTGCGGAAGTATTGCAATGAGATTCAAAATTGAGCGGTGAAACTTTTAAAACTTAGCGAGTTCCTGGCCTCCATCTACCTTAACCAATTTTACAGTGTCTCCATTACAGTTGATCCCTTTGCCGAATTCAATAATCGAGTATCCATAGCAGGCTTTTTTTTCTGCTACTGGATTTACCGCGTCCTTTTTTCTGCGGATGTCTGCACCAATGAGGACAATAACCATGATCACAATGCTAAAAAGAGATAGTAATTTTTTCATGATAGCTGTTTTTATGTTACAGAACAGTTTACTTAAAGTGACTTTATACACTGATTATCAGAAGAATAAAAATCGGCGTTCGACTCTGGACGAACACTGGTTACAAATGGTATGCCTGCGAAATTTCGGCCTAGCGGCAGGATTTTTACAATTGCCTGGGAAGAGCTTCCACACCTAAACAGACTGTTCGCTCCTAAAGCCGCTTAAGATTCTTGACCTACGGCCGCTTCTCCGTTCTTGCGAAATTTTGAAGCAGTGAGTTAGTTTAACGAATCACAGTTTCAAAAACCGGTTTATTACTGTGGCATAGTAATTTTCTTTTTACATGAAAGTGAGATTGACTATGGGAAAAGATAAAGAAGGGAAATTTCATCCTCGAAAGGGAAAATCATCGGGCTCCATAATGCAAGGGGCAGGACTTCAATCCAATTCTGCCAAAGCGATTGATCACCAAATGCAATTGCAGATAAATACACGAAAGGGCAGGAGCAGCAGGCATCGAATGGTTATCTAGGACATCCAAATAGAAAAGTATATCAGCAAGAAGAAAATGCTAACACTTTGTCCAGACCCGGTAACCACTCGGCTAACGAACTGACAACTTCCATGCCGAATGATGTCGTTTCAGCAGCTCACTACGGTCGGGTTTCACAATTGTTTGCAGCGAAGGATGAACACTTCTTTGATGAAACGAATGACGGTTTACCGGTGCATGATATTCAGGAAGAAGGTGACGAGTGCCTTATCGATAAAGCGGTAATAAAAATTGTTACCTCCTTTCGAAAAAATGGTCGGGGGAAACCCATGTATCTGAAAGTTCAGTTGTCTTTTTCAAAAGATGAAGACAAGGCATTGAACGGAGCTTATGATCAATGGCGTACAAATATTTTTTCAGGAGCAGTATTAGGGGATCTTTGGAAAGTAGCACATTTTGACGCTTTGGGTGAAATGGTGCATCCAGAGGAAATGAAAAGTAAGGTTTTGATTTCCTCCCATGTCGAACAATACAAAGTGGATACAGGAATTCATTGACCTTGGTTTCGAAAGAGTGATCCTGCATAATGTCAATCGCGAACAGGAACGCTTCATTCAGGAATTCGGTGATCATGTTTTGCCCGCTTTTTGATATAATGCAGCAGAATTCACGTTGATTGTTTTTTTTTACCGGCTTTTAAAAAAATGAATATGGAAAATTATAGAATTTATTGCGAGGAAAATGAACGACCCGAAGTGATGGCTATTTTAAGAAAGTATAATGATATTGTTATTGACAACGTAGATTCAACTGGTTTTGGAATTACCATCGAACGGGACAACGCGGAAAGCTTTTTTAATGAACTACTCGCTGAGATTGAACAGGTAATTTATATCAACCGGCAGGCGCCGAAAGGGATTGTTTCTGATTTGTAATTTTCTTAGCTTTCCTTTACTGTCCGACCGCCAACCATTGCTGATGCATACCGTCGTCGGTACACGTTACCCATCGATTGCATAAGCAACAGTGAGCTATTTTTATTTGTTTTGTTTTTTGAAATTATCCAAAAAAGAGCGCAAGGGTTTGCTGGTGTGGTTACCAGGAAACCCTCGCGCTCAACTAACACCGGCAGCTTAGATTTCAACGCATGCCTGTACCGGTGGATCCTGTGCCGGTCGAAGTTGAAGTGCTTCTTGACCGATCACGTTCTACTACCACATCATCCCTGTCCTTTTTCTTCAATCCAAGCAGACCAATTAATCCCAACAGACCAAGTAATCCCCAATCGCTGGCATCATTATCGTCATCATCAATATCATCCACAGCTGTTGTATTGTTTGTGGCATCCTGTGCCAATAGAGGGCTGTTGTTGCCTGCAAGAAAGAAGCAAACAGCCATTGCACTAAAAATCATGGTTATCTTTTTCATTATTTTAGTTTTTTTTTAAAGTTTATTAGAGTCAATAAATCTTGTGCCCGATAATACTAGCTTGTGTTAGTTGAAGCAGCTTTTTCCTAATTTCCTTACTCCAATTCTTAAGCTATTCATAAATTTTGCGAACCGTTTTTTTTCGAAGCGGATATTATCAGAAGATGGTCTGAAGCCATAAAGTTCGATATTTCTGATTTCGAATCGTCCTTCAGTTTTATATCCAAAATCAGTTTTCTGGCACGCTAACGTGCAGCCATTTCTCGATATAGGGTAGGTGTCCCCTGCAGAAAAACAGATCAGGGGGAAATAAAAAATACCAGGTGGAAGATTGCCTGGGCATATTGAATAACGGCCAGTAGTGGGTAGGTTGCGCAAACAATCGGAATTTTCGGGGCGTTGAAATAGATTCCGCCTGACCCGTCAGATCCGGCCAGCGTTCCGATGATCATAAATAAATAGGAGGGTCGATATGCCGATTTGAAACGATGTCTTACCGGATACGATGCTGATGAACAACAGCGAAGAACCCAATAGCAGAATATTTTCGGGGTGAAACACGTATTTTTCCTATCCTAACAATAAAGAAATGGACGAATTGCGATCGCAGCAGCAGGAATCTTGCGATGAATTTTCGGTCTACCGGAGTTACCGAGTGGCATAACAATTTAGTATCATTTCCAAAAGTCTTGGTCTGACGAAAAATGACAATATATGCAATGGAGAGGTAGACAGGGAAGTGGCAATGTTTCTGACCGCAGGGGAATGGGTGGCAAACTTGCCGTTGGTGGAGGACTCGGAGGAATTGTGGTGTTACTGTTATCCATGTTATTAGGCGGCAATAACCCGCTCGATACAATTAACATTGGATCGATGGGCGGTCAACAACCTACTGAGGCCGAAGACGAGAATGCGCAATTCGTAACGGTAGTGCTCAAGGACACAGAGGATGTATGGAATCAGATTTTCAAGCAGGAATATAATGCCGACTACCAGGAACCTACACTTGTTTTATTTTCACAATCGGATCAATCCGGTTGTGGTTTCGCGAGTGCCGCAACAGGACCATTTTATTGTCCATTGGATAATTCAGTCTATATAGATCTTAGTTTTGCCGATCAACTGGCACAAAGATTCGGCGCAGCAGGAGATTTCGCTCTGGCGTATGTAGTAGCCCACGAAGTAGGGCATCATGTACAAAACCTTTTGGGAACCTCTGGCAAAGTGCGCGAGGCCCGTCAGCGCCTGAACGAAGTACAGGGAAATAAGCTTAGTGTGGCCCTCGAGCTTCAGGCTGATTTTTACGCGGGTGTCTGGGCAAATCACGCACAGGAAATAAAACAGATTCTGGAACCCGGTGATATCGAAGAGGCGTTGCGCGCAGCGAATGCGATTGGTGATGACAGACTTCAAAAACAGTCTCAGGGACACGTAGTGCCTGATGCTTTCACGCACGGAACTTCTGAACAGAGAATGTATTGGTTTAAGAAAGGTTTCGAAACGGGAGATGTCAAGCAAGGAGATACCTTTAAAGACAACTAAGGGCTAATGCTGGGTGCCCTTTCCAAATGCCCTCCAGTCCGCATCAAAAAGTTGATCATTGCTCCCCGGGGCAAGCCTGTATTTAATAAGACACCAATAAAATTTTTAATTCAGCCGATCAGGTGTCGATGGAGTAGCTCTGGCTCATCCTTAGAACGGATTGTGGAACTAAGTTAGAACGGGTTGTGGAACTAAGTTAGAACGGGTTGTGGAACTAAGTTCCACTTGAAGATCAGGCCAGATTTTTTTAAAGGCACGTTCACCACCCCTGTCCGCGCCAGGGCGCTGGGACGGTCCCCTCCTTGAAAAAAGGAGGGGAAAAATTTAAGGACAGGGAAGTAGATTTTTCTACTGGGATTTTTCTACTGTATTATTTTAAGAAATCTCGCATCGGAAGATATTTCTCCCGGGATTTCTTTCAATCCATGTCGTTTTCGCCACACTTTGATTTGGGTTCCTTTTTTGTGCCAGAAGCGAAGGGAAGCAGGATCGACTTTCAATGTTAGCAGAAGGGTTCTAAGCGGGTTGATAAGCATAAACTTTAGCCGTTTTACATTAGGTACCGAATAAATTAAACGCTCGGCTCTGATCAGCATGGCACTGAGTTCTTTTGCCGCATAATCCTTTTCGGTTTTCAGACGTTCTATGTAAACAGGATGTGGCCCGACATCGTGGTAATTCTTTTCATCCCACAGAAATTTCAATCCCGTTAAGGATGGGACCATTGAAAATTTTAACCCTGCAAACTGTGCCTGTCTGAAAAAATCTACGCGCGGATAAGAATATGTTTCATTGATATCTTTCCAATAACCAATCGTATTGATGATGCTTTTTTTATGTACGACCGCGGTTGCTTCAGGAGGTATCGGCAGGTTAGGTAACAAGGGAATATCAGCCCTTGAAGTGGTAAACGAGTATACCCATTGAATGATGGAAAAAACAATGTCCGCGTTGGTTGCCTGTAAATGCGCCACCGTATCCTGAAGATGATTGGGTAACCAAATATCATCGTGATTGAGGTAGGCAATGTATTGTCCTTTGCTACGTTTTATGCCTTCGTTGTTTGGTTTACTCTGATAACCTGAATTTTGAGGAAGGTTATAAAAGTTCACCCTAGCGTCATTAAACGATTGAACCACTTTCTCAGTGTGATCAGTACAACAGTCTCCGATCACCCACAACTCAAGATTATTATACCGCTGCCACAATACGCTTTCTATTGCATATTTTAAGGTTTCAGCCCTGTTATATGTCGCAATGACAACGGTAACCAAAGGAGTGCTTGATGCGATCATGCGAGTTGAAGATTTGAACCATTTATTTTTATTGTATCACCTTTTATTTCCCGTCCGATGGCCTGGAAATAATAACTAAAAGCAGTGTCATTTGGGTTATAGATCACATCTTCAAGTCCTATACGCTGGTCTTTTGCTATATCCCTTTTTAATTTCAGGTTGTCATTTAACAGGATGGGCAACCCCGGATTGCTTTGATCATCCGCGGATAGATTTTCAATAAGGCCATAACTGTTAAAGCCACCCATACCATCAAGGGTATCCCCGGCTTGAAGATTTCTTTTTGCATAGGTATGCACGTTGGTACGCATTCCGTGAATAGGTTGCAACCGTGCAGTCCCATCCAGGTACGCTTCCGCCACACATTGCATGGCTTCAATATGACCTAAGTGATAAGGGCGTGAAAAAACATAGTAAGGACCCGGACCGACATCGGGTGGAAACCAGTTAAAGGTATATTGTTGAAACTTATCTGCCGTATGGGCCACAACGAATACGCCGCCCTTGGGTTCGCTGCCTAAAACATAATCCACCAATGGATGTTTTCGATCCCATACTTCATTAAAATTGACATAACTAAAAATTTCATTGACATGTTTCATTTTATGTCCAAACATTCCAGGGATCGCGGTTTTCCCATCAATCGCGTTAGCGAGCACAGCCATTTCAACACATAGCTTGGTGCCATCTGTATAGGAAGAACACATCTTATGATCCAGGCTTCTTTTGTCAGCTTCCGGAGCTATTTTAACAGGATCGGTATATCGGTCAAGATAATTTTTAATGTTTCCGGCCATGACGATGTCAAGGCCCCACAACTCAATTTCATCGATCATTCTTTTTATTACCGTGGGCTGATCACCATCCGCACAAGTATACACCACACCTTCCTCGATGGCGGCTTTCAAAAGCAGCGGACCGTACATCATTTCTGCTTCGAAGTTCATCATCACTACATGCTGGTGACTTCTGATCGCTTTAAGTGCGTGCAGCGCGCCCTGTAAAACTGCATTGGATGATTCTATCATCACATGAACGAGGCCACTCGACGCCAGTAATTCACCCTTATCAGTAATTGCCAATTTTCCCCTCTGTATCGCGTAATTCAAATCTGAAACCGAGTTGACAACTTCGTAATCCAGCTGAAGCCATTTTGCGCACTCAATAGCCTTATTAATAAATATGTCTGCGATGGCGACTGGTTTCATTCCAGGAGTAGCATGCACCTGGTAAACCAAACCCTTTCCGATAGATCCAATTCCGATAATGGCAACTCTGATTTCTTTATCCAGAGATAACAACCGGGTTTTCATTGTTTTCATTTGATGCATCGGAATAGTTTTAGGGTATGCCCGCTATAATGATTAGGAGACCTAAAGCCTGATACTAAAATTCTTATACCAGCATTTACGACTAACTGTAGTTTTGGACAGTCGAGGTCCCAAAAAATGACGTTGAATGTATTAACTCCCAATGGTCTTTTAGATCTCATGCGAAATTGATCAATGCGAAAAGACGTATTCTATTTTTTCAAAATATTTGACTGCGAAAAGCGGCTGTAGAAGAATGTATACAAAAAAAGCCACCCTGATTCCAGGGTGGCTTAGGGCTAGGTTTAAATAGCTAAGGTCTACCTACTTAAGCGTCTTAATGAGGTCTTCATTTAAGGTTTGATAATCTTTATTGTTGGCTTGCTTAGCTGAGTTAAGGGAGGCCGTAGCGGTTTCCATAGCTCCTTTTTTGTCGCCTAATCCTTTCTGGATCTTAGCTTTCTGATGAAGCATCCAGTAAGGGGGATTGGGATTGCTTTCAACGGCGATATTCATCCATTCCAAAGCCTTTTTCAAGTCCTTTCCGGTTTCAAGATAATAAGTGGCGGCGGAGAAATAATTATTGGGATTAACTTTCATATTCGCCTCAATGGACTTCATCACTTTTGCATCATAGTCGGATGAAATAGTGAAAGGCACAGCGGTATTTTCCCACGCCAGTATCACTTTACCACTCTTATTGTCAGCGGCAATGTCATCGATACTGATGGTAAAGGTCTCTACTTTCCTGGCGAGTTTTTCTGCATTTACTTTAAAGTTGGCTGCTTCTTTTGCCTTGTCATATCCTTGCGTGTTACCACCAATGGCAACATCCTTATACAAAGCCACGGTCCACTCCGTCGCGCCGGGCCATGTGAAAATAAGGTATTCACCTTTGGGGACCTCTATGTTCTGTACTTTCACGTCATCAGAGAAAGAGATCTTAGTACCGCTGTTTGCCCCGGTTCTCCAGAGGGTGCCATGGGGAACCAGGACATCTTTTTCACCAAAAATTTTGCGGCCCTTCATGCGTGGTCTGAAATATTCTATTTTCACATCGGTCAGACCAATGGTGCTGGATACCGAACCTGCTGGGCTGGCTGCCGGAGTCTGAATCTGCCCTTCCGCCATTACACAGAAGACTGCCATCACAACAACGAGAAATGTTTTTTTCATGTTTCTTTATTTTGTTAGTTCTTTAAGGAGGCGTCAAATTTATAAAAAGTTTGGTCAAAAGACTCGTTTGAAATGAAGTTAAGGGAAGATTTTTATCAAAGAGGCAACGTGGTAAAAATCGCACGTGATTTGCTTGGGAAAGCTTTGTTCACCAGTATCAATGGTCTGGTAACAGGCGGAATTATTGTTGAAACAGAGGCTTATTCCTGGAAAGAGCGCGGATGCCATGCATATGGTGCCAGGAAAACCTCTCGGAATGCCATTATGTTTCAAAAAGGCGGGTATGCCTACGTGTACATGTGTTATGGAATCCATTATCTTTTTAATGTGGTCACCAATCGGGAAGAAACGGCGGAAGCTGTCCTGATCCGGGCGGTTGAACCGATCGCCGGGCTAGAGGAAATCAAGTTCAGAAGAAGTATTTTGAAAAATGATATTCATCTTACCTCCGGCCCCGGTAAACTGACCAAAGCTCTGGGCATTGACCGAACCTTCAATGGAAAATCTTTATTAGATGACGAGATTTGGATTGAAGATTCCGGCATGAAACTCCCAGCAAATTTGATTGTTGCCAGCGAAAGAATAGGCATTGATTATGCCGGTGAGGATGCACGATTACCCTGGCGATTTTCCGTAAAAGGAAATAGTTGGGTCAGTAGATTACCCGGAAGATAACATTGAATTATATTTGAACTGTAAGCAAACCAACATGCGATTTTTTTTCCTGAGCATAATACTGAATCTGTCTTTTAGGCTTTCTGCACAATTATTAAATGGGGCATTGCAACCAGTCAATTCGCCATACGATGAGCAGAACCCCGTACTGAGCCCTGACGGAAGAACTTTATTCTTTACAAGA
>JBDSIM010000036.1:0-20633 GCA_039917935.1 Cyclobacteriaceae bacterium
ACAACAAAAAGAAGGTATAGTTCGGCAGTAATACAGCCGTTGCCACCACAATGGCATCAATACTGGCGGAGGCCCCAACCATTCCGATGTGATGCGTTGCGGCCTGGGCTGCAAAAAATGGAATTGAATTATAGGCTAACAGATATGCCACCGCCCCGGCTATCCCGCCCAATAAATAGAGCGCTATCAGTTTGTCACTTCCCAGATATTCCACAAAAAGCCTTCCAAACCAATACAATACGAGCATGTTAAAAAGTATATGCAGGATACCGGTGAGATCATGCATAAACATGTAAGTAACAAGGGTCCATGGTCGGGTAACAAACTCTGCGAATCGTGCGGGTATTTGAAACTGATCGTGAATCGTGGAAAAGACTTCGTTGAAACCGCTGATTTGCATGATTACCCATACCCCAGCGAACACCCCAAAAATTATCAGGTTAATAATTATCAGCTGAACGTGTCCGTTATTGGACCGCTGAAACGCGTTCTTAAAATCTTCGAACATATAGTATATCAAAAATGATCACCTTCTTCTCATCCAAAACTGAAGCATAATAATCGCGACAACGATTCCTCCCAGGTGGGCCAAATGTGCTGTGTTGTCTCCGGGGCTGGACCGGAAACCGGAATATATCGCGATACCGCCCAAAACCATTACCATATACTTCGCTTTGAAAGATATGGGCAGAAATAGCATTCTCAATTCCATGTTAGGGAAAATTATTCCAAAGGCCGTCATGAGCCCGTACACAGCGCCAGAAGCGCCGATCATGACAGAAAATGACCCTAATCCGAAAAACATATCCATCAGAATATTAAAAACCCCCGCCCCGATTCCCGCAATTATATAAAACAATAAAAACTGTTTTTGATCCCAAAATTCCTCCAGTATCGGACCAAAAAAACTCAGCAGCAGCATATTAAAAAAAATATGGAAAAAGTCCGCATGGCAAAACATGTAGGTAAACAGCTGATACGGCTTGAAAGCTGCCGTATGAATATTATATAACGCCAGCCACTCCGTGACGGCTGGAATCAAGTTTTGCAAGACAAAAATAATGACGTTAAGGAAAATCAGGTTTCGAACTACTGGGGTAAGTCTGATCATAAAGAGAATTTCTTCTATCGGTTTGAATGTGCAATTATTGCCGGTTAAAATAGCTTTCAATTTTACTCAATTCAAAAATAAAAAAGGTGGGTATGCCGTCGGGTGAGTAATTGCTTGTCGAACAGTCAAATAAAGTATCAATGATCGCCTGCATCTCTTCCTTCACCAGCCTTTGACCTGCTTTAATAGAAGCCCGTTTGGCCAGCGACCGCGCCAGGTTTTCTTTTAATGGTACAGAAAGTACGGATTGGTTAATCTTGAATTGTTCGATTAATCCTTCAAACAGGTTTTTTCCGTTAGCGTTGGAAAGATTCGCAGGTATCCCGGTGATGAGAAGGGTGTTTTTACCAAAAATTTCCCACCTGAAACCGAGCGCGGCTATCTCTTGTTCCATTTCCAAAACCAGGGCGAAATCAGCGGCACTGAATGCAACTGCCTGTGGAAACAAGTTTTGCTGGCTTTCCGCCGATTTATTCTTCAATTGATTCAAAAACTTTTCGTAAAGGATCCGTTCATGGGCAAATTGCTGATCTAAGATCATCATACCTGTTTTCACCTGACGCAGGATATACCGTTGATGCAATTGGATCAAAACCTTCTCCTCCATCAGTTTTTCCTCTGATGGATTGATCGCCGTATTTTCAAAACGCAATACCGGTGGGTCGGGTTGTAGGGATCCAAAATGTTTTGACTGATCAAATAGTTTTTCCCAATTTTCCTGGTTTGAATGTTGAAGAGCAGTTGAATACCGTTCTTCAAAATAGATATCTTTTGATTGAGCGGCCGCCTGGCTGAGTTTCGAAATGATATTTACGTCGGCATTAAAGTCAATCCCAGGCGTAAGGTTATGCGATCCGATTGCCTGCCTGACGGCTGACCTCATGACCGCGTAAACAGCCCGCTCGTCATCAAATTTTATTTCTGTTTTGGTAGGATGAACATTGATATCAATATGCTTCGGATCGATTTCAATAAAAATTACATAAAATGGAAAACTGTTTTCAGGAAGTAGGTTTTCAAAAGCACCCATCACTGCATGGTGCAGATAATTACTTCTGATAAAACGGTTATTGACAAATAAGAATTGCTCGCCCCTTGTCTTGCGCGCAAAATCGGGCTTTCCTACGTAACCGGAAACCCGCACGAGATTCGTTTCTTCCTGACACGCGGCCAGTTGTTCCTGATAGGATTTGCCAAAAATATTTACGATCCGCTGACTGAGCTTACTAACAGGCAGGTCATATACTACCTCATCGGTCTGGACAAAAGAAAAGACGATATCTGAATGCGCCAGCGCAAGGCGGTGGAATTCGTCAATGATATGTTTTAATTCTACCGGATTGGATTTTAAAAAATTCCGGCGCGCGGGAATATTAAAAAACAGATTTTTGACAAAAATTGTGGTCCCTTTTTCACAGGCGACGGGACCCTGCTTTTTTACCTCCGACCCCTCCACTACCAAACAGGTTCCCAATTCCTCTTCGGCAAGCCTGGTCTTCATTTCAAGTTGCGCAACGGCTGCAATGGATGCCAGTGCCTCACCCCTGAAACCTTTAGTGTGTAACGTAAATAGATCTTCGGCTTTACGAATTTTAGAAGTAGCATGACGCTCCAGACTCATGCGGGCATCGGTCTCAGACATGCCCATACCGTCATCAATTACCTGGATTAATGTCTTTCCCGCCTCCTTTACAATGACCCTGATGGAGGACGCCCCTGCGTCAATAGAATTCTCCATGAGTTCTTTTACCGCGGATGCAGGCCTTTGCACCACTTCGCCGGCTGCAATTTGATTGGCAATGGAATCAGGTAAAAGTTGTATTATATCGGGCATGAAGATGACTGCATTCAGAACGCAAATTAAAATATTTGCCGGTAGTGAATGGTATAAAAAACGGTTTTTAAACCCAACCCTGAAATTCATTTTCATAACTTAACGGCTTGAATTGCTACAGGAAATGCGTTGTCTTCAGGAAAATAGCAAGATGGATACGAACGATAGGGTAGTTGCCATGAGTAAAAAGCTTTTGTGGTGTGGTTTAATGATCACTTTGGGGAGCTTCAACGCTGTAGGTCAGCCGGATAAGGCAAAGTGGATTGACAGCGTATTCAGCACCCTTGGCCAGAATGAAAAGTTAGGCCAGATGTTTATCACCCGTATATCTTCCTACGCACAGCCGGAAAATCTGGAAATTTTTAGAAAGCGATTAACATCAGAAAATCTGGGGGGTGTCATCTTCACTTCAGGTTCTGTTGACAAACAGGCACAGATAACCAACCAGTTTCAAGCGGATGCAAAAGTGCCGCTGATCATCAGCCTTGACGCCTCCTCAGGACTGGGACAATTCGACAGTGCTTTAAGATTTCCCCATCCACTGGCACAAGCCGCTGTAGCGGATGATAGCATGATCTACTGGATCAGCCGTGAAGCGGCCCGACAAATGAAAGTGATGGGCATCCACATGAGCCTTAGTCCAAATGCCAGTACTATCAATTCGGAGACTGCCAACGAAGTTATACTCTACGGGGAAGACCCTATTTCCGTAGCCAGAAAATCTCTTCTTCATATGAGGGGACTTCAGGATGAAGGTATACTCAGTTGCGCTAAATTCTTTCCTCTCAAGGGCATTGAAGTATTGGATGAAAAGGGGAGACCACATCTAAAATTGCATCACGATTCCCTTGAGTCAACCGCTTACCAGGAATTATTTAAACAGGGTTTGAATGCAGTGATCCCGAGTTTGATCGATTTGCCTAAGTTCTATGAACCCAAGACATCGGACCTGAAAAAAAAATTGTCCGACAGTACTTTCCGGAATTTTGCGTCAGGAAACTTGTTGCATCAACCTATGGGGTTTGAAGGTGTGGTGTTAGTGGATGTACAAATGCTCCAAAGCATACCCGAAAATGGTGAACCGGGTGATGCCGAATTGTTTGCTTTTCAGGCAGGCGCCGACCTGATTATATCGGAGAATGCACTTGACCCCGCCCTGCGCAAAATCAAAAAACTCATTCGTTCCGAAAAATCGTACGCTGCCAATCTGGACAAGCGCGTAAAAAAAATTCTGGCCCTGAAATATGACGCCGGACTTTGGAAAAGAAAAATTATTAACCTGGATTTTTTACAGACCGATCTTCATACGGTTCATAGCCAGTTATTGCGACATGAATCCTTTAAACAATCCATTACAACCCTCCAAAATAAAAACAACTTCCTTCCTGTTCTTCAGCTGGAGGACAAAAATTTTATCTGTCTTATTGCAGGGGATACTGCCGGGGGAAAGATATTCTACGATGGTGTTAAAAAATATGTCCCCGCGAACCGCCTCCTGATAACGGAAGAAATACCCGACATCAATCTGGCTGGGCAACAGGTTATCATCGTTGCTTTATTTCCTTCCACTACAAAAAAAAACCTGCAAAATGTATTGGGTGTCCTCGAAGGATTAGAAACAGATCAGCAAATTATTATTGCCGATTTCGGATGCAAAATTTTTAAACCCTATGCATCGCATTATCCCCATGTCATAACAGGGTATGCTAATACCGGGGAGGTTGTAAGGGTTATTCCGCAAATAATTTTTGGAGGATTGCCTTCAACGGGGATCTTGCCCGTTCATTATGGTAGTCTGGCGCCGGCTACAAGCCTAAAAACCGGCGTGCTTAATCGCCTGACGTATTCCTTTCCTGAGGACGCGGGCATGGATGCCAGCACACTTCAAAAAATAGGAAAGATCGCAGAAGAAGCCATTTTACTGAAAGCAACTCCCGGTTGTCATGTGCTGATAGCAAGAGCGGGAAAAGTAATTTATGACAAATCGTTTGGGCACCTGACCTATGACAAACAGCAGCCTGTCACCGAGGAAACCATGTATGATCTCGCGTCACTCACAAAAGTTTCAGCTACCCTTCAGGCGGTAATGTTTATGCAAGAGAAAGGCCTGATTGACATCCATAAAAAGATCTCGGTATACCTTCCGGAATTAAAAGGCACTAATAAAAAGGACCTCACCATCATTGATATGCTAACCCATCAATCCGGTTTGATGCCCTTTATTCCCTTATGGCCCCTTACGCTGGAAGGCGTTTCTCCCCTTCCCCAGTATTACAATGTGCTGGAGAGTATCAACTATCCATTGCAGATATCAGGAAAATTATTTGGCTCAAATATTCTAAAGGATTCGGTTTGGTCGTGGATCAAAAGCTCCAAACTATTGGAAAAACCCGATCGAACGCCGCATGCTTACCGGTACAGTGATCTGGGTTTTATGATGTTCAAGCAACTGGCCGAAAGAATCTTAAATCAGCCCATGGATGATTTTTTAAAGCAGAATTTTTATGAACCCCTGGGCGCCTATAGGCTGGGTTATACACCTCTCAAACGATTCTCATCCCTGAGTATAGCACCAACGGAACTCGATACCGTCTTTCGGAAAGGATTGTTGATCGGTACAGTGCATGATGAGCGTGCGGCCATGCTGGGCGGTATCAGTGGACATGCGGGGTTGTTTGGGACAGCCAATGATCTTTCAAAACTCGGACAGATGCTTTTACAGCAAGGTAGCTATGGGGGAATCCGGTACTATAAACCGGAAACAGTTAAACTTTTCACAGATAAACAATTCCACTCCAGTCGTCGGGGCCTGGGATGGGATAAGCCAGTCCAAAGTGAATGGAACAGTCCGACATCTATATTTGCCTCACCGCAAACGTTTGGTCATACAGGTTTCACGGGTACCTGTTTGTGGGTCGACCCTGAGTTCGATTTGGTGTATATATTTGTCTCAAACCGGGTATTCCCTGACCGAAATGATAAACTAATCAAGGGAAATATCCGTTCTCGGATACAGGATGTGATTTATGAGGCTATTTTCAATTATTGCAAAACCTCACAATCCACTTATTAACCAGTAAAATTATATTTAGGACAATAAATTCAGGGGTTTTGCGACTTTTATTGAGATTGCTTAGCTCTGATCATATTTTAAACCAATATCCTCGTGGATGAGATAAAAATCGGAATCGTGTGCTATCCCACTTTTGGTGGCAGTGGTGTTGTGGCAACTGAACTCGGCAAAGCGCTGGCTAAGGAAGGGCACAAAATTCATTTCATTACCTATTCCCAACCCAGTCGATTGGACTTTCTGAATGAAAATCTCTTTTACCACGAGGTAAACACAAGGTCCTATCCCCTTTTTGAATACGCTCCTTACGAACTTGCATTGGCAAGCAAAATGGTAAGTGTGGTAAAAAATGAAAAGCTCGACCTGCTGCATGTTCATTACGCCATTCCGCATGCCTCCGCTGCCTATATGGCCAAACAAATTTTAAAAACCCATGGTATCGTTATTCCCGTTGTAACTACCCTCCATGGTACAGACATTACACTGGTGGGCAAGGATGCCTCTTACGAACCCGTTGTGACATTTAGTATAAACCAATCCGATGGTGTGACCGCAGTATCACAGGATCTGCGCCGGGAAACTTATCAGTCATTTAAAATTACTAACGACATCGAAGTCATTCCCAACTTTATTGACCTGGAAAAATTTAAAAAACAAAAGAAAGATCATTTTAAAAAAGCCATTTGCCCTAACGGCGAATCACTTGTTGTTCATACTTCAAATTTCAGAGAAGTAAAACGTGTACCCGATGTGATTAGAATTTTCAGCAATATTCTGAAACAGATCCCGGCAAAACTTCTCATGATCGGTGATGGTCCTGAGAGAGATAATGCAGAAGAACTATGCAGGGAGTTGCATATTACCGATGATGTCAGATTTCTGGGAAAACTGGAGGCGGTGGAGGAGGTGCTTTCAGTTGCCGATTTGTTTTTGATGCCTTCTGAAAAAGAAAGTTTCGGGCTGGCTGCCCTGGAGGCAATGGCTTGCGAAGTACCCGTAATTTCAACCAATACAGGGGGTTTACCTGAATTAAACATTCATGGTGGTACGGGATTTTTAAGCGCTATTGGCGATATTGATGATATGTCAAAAAAGGCGCTTTTTGTATTGAACCCGGAAAATTTGCCACGGTTCAAGGAAAATGCCTTAAAAAGGGCAAAAGAATTTGACATTTCACGCATCCTACCCCTATATGAATCGTATTACGAATATGTAATGGATAAAATAAGTGCACAAAGTACTACCTCTTTATAGGTATCTAACTTCGAATGTTAACCTTTGCAAAAAATTAAGTTTATGGCTGAAATTCTTGTATCCGGAAAAAACACCCTTGCTTCTGGCAATCAGGGTTTCGGTAAGGAATTCATTCCCCCGAAAAATAAGGGCACAAAGAAACTATTTAAAAACCCTGTACTGGAAAAATTATCGCGAACGCATGTAGCGGTTCCGATTACGATTTTTATTGTCTATGCCTTATCACTTTTGTATTGGAGCGTTATTAGCACCTCACTTTCCTCGGGCGTCACAATTGGTTTGTTTTTCCTGGGATTAATTTCCTGGACATGGGTCGAATATATGATGCACCGCTATGTGTACCATATTAAAACGGATACTGATTTCCGAAAAAGGTTTCAATATAAAGCGCACGGTGTTCACCATGAGTTTCCGAAGGATAAAGACAGGCTGGCCATGCCTCCGATATTAAGCATTACCATTGCTACCGTTTTATTGTTGCTCTTCCGTATCGTCATGGGTGATTTTACTTTTGCTTTCCTACCGGGATTTTTGGTCGGATATGCCTTTTACCTTTCCGTCCATTATATGGTGCATATTTATCAGCCACCTAAAAACTTCCTGAAGTTTTTATGGGTAAACCATAGTGTACACCATTATAAGGATGGGGATCAGGTATTTGGCGTCTCATCACCCCTTTGGGATTACGTGTTTGGAACCATGCCCATAAAAACAAAACATCCACTATCCAGATAAGCGTTGGACCACCGGAACGGTGGTTTTTTTTTGAGCGTTCCTGCGCATTTTTTCGCCCCGAGAACCCCAAGCGGCTATTAGGCGGGATAATAAATTGGTTTTTTCACGACTGATTCCTTCATTTTACGTACTCAGGCCGCAATAATGAAAATTTACATTTTGAAGCCGAAACAGATTTCGCAAATTAATGGTTTAAACATAAACCGTTACCATGTCAGGACACCGTTTTTCCAAATTTACCCCACCACCCGAAAAAGCCAGGAGCGATTTTGACAAACTGCTGAAAATGTTCATGCAACTGATCCTGATTACCTCCGGTAACGTGGCGGAGGCTTTGCAATGGCTTACAGAGGTGGACCGCCAGTATAAACTCACCAACCCAAATTATGGTATCGGGGATTTTATCGAGGACCTCAAAAAAAATGGCTATATCACCGAAGAGGCGCAAAAAGGAGAATTTAAACTCAATGCCAAGAGTGAACAGAATCTCAGGCAGTCAGCCCTCGAAGAAATCTTCGGGAAACTAAAGAAGACTAAATCGGGAGACCATAATACCCATCACAGTGGCAGAGGCGATGAACAGACCACCGAAAAAAGGGATTATGAATTTGGTGATACACTGGATCAGATTTCAATAACCGATTCCCTGCGCAATGCACAGATCAATCACGGTGTAGAAAATTTCTTGTTGACCGAAGACGATCTGGAAGTGATGGAAAGCGAATTCAAAACGCAAACCTCCACTGTGCTGATGATTGACATTTCACACTCAATGATTTTGTATGGTGAGGATAGAATCACCCCTGCAAAAAAAGTCGCGATGGCGTTAGCCGAACTTATTACCAAAAAATATCCAAAAGATACGCTTGATATTCTCGTGTTCGGTGATGATGCCTGGCAGATTGAAATCAAAGACCTACCCTATTTACAAGTCGGACCCTATCATACAAACACTGTCGCCGGACTAGAACTGGCAATGGATATATTGCGCAGGCGAAAAAATTCCAATAAACAGGTATTCATGATTACCGACGGGAAACCCACCTGTATCAAGGAAGGAATAAAATATTATAAAAATGCCTTTGGCCTGGACGAAAAAATCCTTAACAAAACACTGAACCTTGCGGGTCAGCTAAAGAAGATTAAGATTCCCGTGACCACCTTCATGATTGCCACTGATCCTTACCTAAAAACTTTTGTTAGGGAATTTACAAAAGCCAATAACGGGAATGCCTATTATAGCAACCTTCAGGGACTTGGGAACCTTGTATTCGAAGATTTCAAACGAAACCGCCGGAAAAATCTTTGAACGATTTAATTAAAACACTACACAAAAAGATCTTATCAAAGATGACCAACCTCAAAACATTAGGTGAATTAAAAAAGTCCGGATATAAAGCAAAACCGATTAAGGATGAATTAAGGGATAATCTTATCCGGAAACTAAAGAAAAAAGAGCAAGTCTTTTCCGGTATTTGGGGTTATGAGGAAACGGTTATTCCTGATCTTGAGAGAGCCATCCTTGCGGGACACGACATTAATTTATTAGGACTGCGGGGTCAGGCCAAAACAAGACTGGCCAGGTTGATGATTAACCTGCTCGATGAGTTTGTTCCGATAATCGAGGGTTCTGAGTTGAATGATGATCCGTTACAACCTTTGTCCAGATTTGGAAAAGATAAAGTAAAAGAACTTGGCGACAATACCCCTGTCAGCTGGCTTCATCGAGACGATCGGTATACCGAAAAATTGGCTACGCCCGATGTATCTGTTGCCGACCTGATCGGAGATGTTGATCCCATTAAAGCAGCTGCGCTAAAACTGCCTTATGCCGATGAGCGTGTTATCCATTTTGGCCTGATACCCCGTTCAAACCGATGCATTTTTGTCATCAATGAACTACCCGATTTACAGGCGCGCATTCAGGTCTCTCTCTTTAATATCCTGCAGGAAGGTGATATACAAATTCGTGGTTTTAAACTGAGGCTTCCCCTGGATATCCAGTTTGTATTTACCGCTAATCCGGAAGATTATACCAATCGCGGTAGCATCGTCACGCCTTTAAAAGACCGCATCGATAGCCAGATCATCACACATTATCCGAAAACTTTGGATATTGGCAAACGTATTACGCAGCAGGAAGCACGATTGAAAGAATCTCAACAGGCCATCAGCGTCAACGAAATTGCCAAAGACCTCGTTGAGCAAATTGCATTCGAAGCACGAAAAAGCGAATACGTCGATGCGAAGAGCGGAGTATCGGCACGCCTTACCATTTCCGCTTATGAAAATCTAATCGCAGCAGCGGAGCGAAGAAGCATTATTAACAATGAGAAAAATGCTTCCATTCGCATTTCAGATTTTGTTGGCGTCATCCCCGCCATTACCGGAAAAGTTGAGCTGGTGTATGAAGGTGAGCAGGAAGGACCCAACATCGTTGCGCAGAATCTGGTAGGGAAAGCTATTCGAACTCAGTTCCTCAACTATTTTCCTGATCCTGATAAGTTCAGAAAACAAAAAGAAAAAAGTCCTTACAAGAAAATATCCGATTGGTTTGGTGATGGAAACACCATCGACATTCTGCATGACATGGCGCAGGCAGACTTTGAAAAGAAAATCAAAAATGTTCCGGGCTTACCGGAGCTTATCAATGAGTTCCACAAAAATCAGGACGCAGCCACAAAACTTTTTCTCATGGAGTTTGCGCTTCATGGCCTGGCCGAATTCAGTCTGATTAGCAAACACAACCTTTCGGCGGGACTGCAATTCAAAGACCTGCTGAGTAGCATGTTTACGATTCCAAGGCCTGGCCAGGTTGAGGATGACGATAGCGATGAGGCCATTGGGGGAAAATCCTAGAGGGTATGAACAAGCCGCAGGAAGCTTTTATCTATCAGCCACGGCAGGTTCTCGAATTAAAAAAACTTGTTGCACGAGGCGAAAGTGGTTCGCTCGAATTTAAGAGAAAGGCGACTTATCCTGATAAGATTGTGCGCGAAATGATCGCGTTTGCCAATGCGCAGGGAGGAATTTTGTTGGTTGGAATCAGTGATGACGGGGGTCTGGCAGGATTAAAACATCCTGAAGACGAATCACATGTTATTCAAAAATCCTTGCAAAAGTGCAAACCGTCCTTGCCCGTTGACGAAACTTATATTCCCATTGGCAATGCCAGGTCAGTGATTCAATACCACATTTCTGAAAGCGAAAACAAACCCCATTACTTTCTGGATGGTGAAAAAAAGGAAGCTTACATCAGAGTGAATGACCAAAGCATTCGTGCCAGCAGAGAAGTGAGGGAAATTGCCAGAAGATCGCAGCTGAAAAAAGATATTCGATTTCATTTTGGCGAACATGAAAAATTTCTGATGTCTTATCTGGACAATAATCCCGCGATCACCTTAAAAGAATTTGTGGCCACGAGTGGACTAAAAAAGTTTTACGCTTCAAAAAAATTGGTGCTTCTTGTTCTGGCTGATGTCCTTCGGGTTACACCCCATGAGAAAGGTGATCTGTATTCGCTGGCCTTTTGAAACAAAACGGGGGAATAAGAATAGCGAAAAAATTGCATTTTAAAAAGTGAAAGCTTTCCCCCCGATTGATTACATTTCATAAACCAAGTTCTCTGTGAAGTATGCCTAAAACTAAGAAGGAGAAGGAGAAGAAGATCTTCGTACTCGATACGTCCGTCATTATTTATGAACACAATTCCATTCTAAACTTTGATGAACACGATGTTGGGATACCAATAACCGTTCTAGAAGAGCTTGATAATTTCAAGAAAGGAAACGATACCAAGAATTTTGAGGCCCGTGAATTTATCCGGTTGATTGACAAACTGGCCAAAGGTCAGATGTTACATCAATGGAACCCCATGAATGGGAAGACGAAGGGCAAATTTAAAGTCCTGATGGGCACGAACAGTGCCGTAGATGCCAACAAGATCTTCAATGAGGAGAAAGCAGACCATCGCATTCTCAACTCGGCTCTTCAGTTGCAAAAAGAAGAGAAAAATAACCGGGTCATACTAGTTTCAAAAGATGTAAATCTCAGGCTGAAAGCGAAAGCACTCGGCCTTCAGTCAGAAGATTATACTACCGGAAAAGTTCAGAACATATCTTCCCTGTACAATGGGAAAACAATGATCGAAGAGGCTGACCCAAACGTCATCAATCTTTTGTATGAAAAAGGATATTGTCCACCGGAAGATATCCTGGGGAAGATCCCTCCGATGAAAAATCATTACTACATCTTTAAAAGTGGAAAGAAATCCGCATTGGGATATTTCAATCCATTTAATGGGATGATGGAGCATGTGGAAAAAAGATCCGTGTATGGCGTCAAACCACGAAATGCCGAACAGACCTTTGCTATTCATGCGGCACTGAAACCTGATATTAAACTGGTTTCTATACAAGGGGTAGCCGGAACGGGTAAAACATTGCTTGCCCTGGCCGCAGCACTCGAGCAAAAACGTGAATACAAACAGATATACCTGGCAAGGCCCATCGTCCCGCTAAGTAATAAAGACATTGGTTTTTTACCAGGTGACATAAAATCAAAAGTCAATCCCTACATGGAACCCCTGTGGGATAATCTCAAGTTCATTCAAAACCAATACAGCGAATCTGACAAAGAATATTCGAAGATCACCGAAATGGTAAACCAGGAAAAACTGGTCATCACGCCCCTGGCTTATATTCGCGGCAGAAGTTTGTCAAACATATGTTTCATTGTGGATGAAGCGCAGAACCTCACCCCTCACGAAGTGAAAACCATCATTACGCGCGCGGGAGAAAATACCAAAATCATCTTTACCGGAGATATTTATCAGATTGATACCCCTTACCTGGATTCGCAAAGCAATGGATTATCTACCCTGATCGACAGATTAAAAGATCATGAACTATACGCCCATATCACCCTGGAAAAAGGAGAAAGATCTGAACTGGCAAACCTGGCCAATACATTGTTGTAATCCCTTTTGTAGGATAAATTCCCAAATTTGGATTATTCAGGGGACCTAAAATTTTTACAACAGCCAAAACAACTTAAAATAAGGGTTGGCTTGATTAATGGATATGAAGGATAAACAACGGTATGCTCCTAAAATTCCTTTTTAAACAATTATCCCTCACCCACCAGGTGAATTTTATAAAAAAGCTTGGGATGGTTGTGGGGACACGTAACCAGGATGGTCGTTTGATTTACCTGTATATGATCCATAATCTTTTCGCAGAAATCATCTATGAGAATGACAATCCGAAACTGAAAGTGGAAGGGCTCGTGCTAAAGGATGGCGTAATAACCTGAATACATTTTCGCGAGAGCGACTTCAGGTGAACGCCCCTGTACTTATTTCCTGGATAAAACCTTCACCATCGTTTCGCCAATTTCCGCAGGCGAGTCGACCACGGTAATCCCACATTCTTCCATGATCTTCATTTTAGCAGCCGCGGTGTCCTCAGCCCCGCCAATAATCGCACCCGCGTGTCCCATCCTGCGGCCAGGAGGTGCGGTTTGGCCGGCGATAAATCCAACGACCGGTTTGCGGTTTCCATTTTCTTTTATCCAACGGGCGGCTACTGGTTCATAGTTACCACCGATTTCTCCGATCATGACAATGGCATCTGTATCGGGGTCATTCATGAGCATTTCTACCGCCTCCTTTGTCGGTGTTCCAATGATCGGGTCTCCTCCAATACCAATGGCAGTCGAAATACCCAGTCCCGCTTTTACAATCTGATCGGCAGCCTCATAGGTAAGCGTACCGGATTTGGAAACAATTCCGATCCTTCCCTTCTTGAATACAAAGCCTGGCATAATACCCACTTTTGCTTCACCCGGAGTAATCACCCCTGGGCAGTTTGGTCCTACCAGAACCACCCCTTTCGCCTGAATATATTTCTTGGCAATCATCATATCCTTAACCGGAATACCTTCTGTAATAGCAATGATGACTTTGATTCCCGCATCTGCTGCCTCCATAATGGCGTCTGCTGCGAAAGCCGGGGGCACGAAGATGATCGATACATCTGCGCCGGTTTTTTCAACGGCCTCCTGTACAGTATTAAACACAGGTCGCCCGAGGTGTTCGGTTCCGCCTTTGGCCGGAGTTACTCCACCCACTACATTGGTACCATATTCAATCATCTGACCGGCATGAAAGGATCCTTCCGAACCAGTAAAACCCTGAACGATAATGCGTGAATTTTTATTAACGAGAACACTCATGAGCTATGTATTTAAAGATGCACAAAAATAGGATAATAATGTTTCCGGCCAAAAGCAGATGGTAGAAGGGCAAACCTTCAATGGAATAGTATTATCAGACCATTCAGAAGCAGCCTGTTGCCGGTGAGGCGATTGGCAAAAAGAAGATTATAGGAGTAACCAAAGGACTGGCAAGAGCTTGAAATCATGGCGCTGCACACAGGCAAAATTTAAACGCCACTATCTATAAAAGTTACGCAAAAAAGCTTGGAAATACACGACTAACCAATCTTGTAACTTACCCGATTCTTACATGCGAGACGTAAACGAATTACTACAGTTTATTACGCGTAAGAAACGTTCTGTAAGCTTCCGTAAATGCAGGAACATTCGGTGCCAGTTGGATGGCTGCCAGGTAAGCTGTTGAAGCATCAATCAAGAGCGAATTTTGCTCATAAAAGCTCGCCAGCACTAATTTATTCAGCGCAGTTGGCTCCATGGTCTGAGAGGAAATTTCAGCCAGAAGATTTTTGATGCGGGCTTTATCAGCAGAGGACAACTTCTTTATCATAAAAGACTCAGAGGTTTTATTCTGATCACTTTTGAAAGCCACCGTTACCAAAATATTGTCTTCATTGAGGAACTTAGGTCCGTTCAGGTTGATGGAAACTGTGGTATCCTTCACTTCCAGCTTCTCTAACTCATCACCGAACATACTGTTAAAGCGTACGATGTAATCTCTGGACTTACTATTTTTGGACCACGCGATGGAAATGTTGTCGTTATAAACGATGGCGAACTGTGGTTTAGGCAAAAACAGTCTGATCTCATCATTGCCTCTGTACACCGCACCAGTAGCCGTAAGGTTACCCGTTTTTTGTTCTTTGGCGCTCAGGATAAAATCAGTGTATTTATTCAGAACACTCGAGCCACCTTTCATTTGACCCGCAAGATCGGCCACTTTATGATTACCTGCCTTTTTTACTTCCAGCGGTTTACCGGAAACATGGACCAAACCCAAATAGGCATTTTGTGAAATTTTAAGTTCATCGGCAGACTTCAGGCTTGAACCCACTTTGATAGGCACCCAATCATTACCTGATTTTATTTGATTTTGTCCTTTGTTAACCAACACTTTAAAAGCATATTCTTGCGCAGACATATTGCTGCAAATCAGGGCTGCCAGGATAAAAGCGAACAATTTCATAGGTTCATCATTTAAACAACGGTAAAATTAGGTGATAATTTTCAGATAAATCAAAAAAGCCGCTTTGATCAGCGGCTTTTACAGATATTCTGTAATTTAATCACTTTAAAGCGTTCCTCACCAGGAATTCATCATAAGCTTCCTGAAAGCTGGGAACATCCGGGGCGATGACGATCGCATCCTCGTAGGCGACGATCGCATCGATCAAGAGATTATTCTGTTCATAAAATCCGGCAAGGATCAATTTATTTAAAGGCGTTTGTTCGCTGACATCAGAGGTAATTTCGCTCATCGCGGTTTTTATCTTTTCTTTTTCCGCAGGTGAAAGCCTCTTTATCAAATGCTGAGTGGAAACAATTTTCGGATCGGCCTTCGAACTCACATCAATTAAAATAGCTGTTTCATTAGCGTATTTTTCATTGCTTAAATCCACCTTGAAATTGGTTTCCGCGGTCTCTTCTTTCGTTAATACATCCTCGAACATATTGCGAAGGGTGACCACATAAGGTCCTGCGACATTGCTACCTTGCCAATTGATTACCGCGGTATTGTTATAAATTCCGCAATGTTGATTTTTCTCGGGAAACAAAACATTGATCGCAGCGGTATTTTCGCCAACCCCTCTGTGTACAGCTCCTGTTGCGCTTAACCTGTTTTTCTTGGCTTCAGCAGAGTTACTGCTCAAAATAAAATCCGTGTATTTACTCAGCACGCTGCTTCCGCTTCCTATCTGTGATTCCAGAACTGATACTTTGTGAACACCGGATTGTTTGACTTCCAGTGGCTTTCCAGTGGCGTGTACCAAGCCGATATAGGCATTGTCTGCCAGTCTTAATTCATCCGAGGTTTTCAGGCTTGAGCCCGTTTTAAGGGGCAGCCATGATTCCCCGGATTTTACTTCATTGTTTCCTTTATTAGCAAGGACTTTAAAAGCATAGTCCTGGGCTGAAACAAAGTAGGTAATGACAAGAAATGCTCCCAGAAGGGCGAATTTGTGGGTTTTCATGGTTATTAGGCGGTATATGCTTGGTCAATTTACGAAATATCCTGGTTCTGGGTTGTTAATACAGGATTCTTCCGATTGGTAAGCTTCCTCTGCCAACTTCGTACCAAAGTTGTCAGAATATTATCATAAAACTCAAAACAGGGTCCGGTTAGGGCAATTACTAAAAGGGTGAGTGTCAGATCAAGTTTAAAGGTCGATTTCGCGAATATCATGATAGTACCCAGCATTAAAATAAGAATCTGCACAACCTGGATAAGCAACGAAACACTGTCAAACCACACGGGGATTTTTCTATTGATATAGAAAAAGAGCGCGATATTAAAATAACAAAAAATAAAAGCAACCACGTATTTATGCCACTGCTGAAGCTCATTAATGTAGTCTCCGTTTAGTATCATCGACACAATATTGGCATGGACAACCAGACCAAACATATCCGGGTTTGCACGACCAGCAACGACCTTATTTAAGGGCGTGAAAAATTTATCGCTCCAGGAGGGATCTCCAAAATATTGACCCAAATATCCAAATATGACAATCCTATCCCGAATCATCTCAGACGAAAATTCCTCTTTGAACACCTGGTCCACATCCAGCGCATAAAACATGACTGGATATTTTGTAGTGGATAAGTCCTTGTTTTTTAGAGATGCTATCTTGACATCCTGGATTTCAACGTTGCCACGGTAGTTGATGAGTTCCTCCTCTTTATTTCTCTCGATGAGTTTTTTTGTCTTAACCGAATCGTACAGCATGGCTATTTCTACGGCAAACGCGAGCTTATCCTTTCCTTTTAATTTTATACGCGGAATAAATGAACGGCAAATTTTAACGCCCTCCTGATAGTCGGCACCTGTTACCAGATTGGCATAACCTGAGCGCGAAAAATTCTGAAAAATTGGATCGGAGAATTCCAGAGAATCGTAAACATCTACCGTGCCTGATTGGTATAAGGAATTTGATTGGTGAAATTTGGAAACCAGCACCACATTCCCCGCCTCCTGGATCGCACTGCTTAGCAGTAAATTCCCTAGCGTATCCAGCAATTGAGGGCAGTTCATGGTATCCCGCAAGCCACCTTCACAATTAAAATATCCATCTATACCAATGACTTTTGGCTTATACTGGCTGATGATCCTGATCTGCTCTGCAATAGCAGCCCGGGGTATATTTCCGATGTTGACCAGCACAATCCTTTCCTCTACCAGTGGATCGGGTCTGAGATTTGAGAATGCGTAATCCGTTAATTCAAAATCCGACATCGCCTGCCCGATGGGGTCGAAGGCATCGAACATATTCAGTTTGGTTACATGCGAAAGCGCCCACATGAATGTAAAAACAAACACAGTGGCCAAAAGACAATTCAACCAGAACTTTTTCATAAAATGGGGAATGAACGCAGTAAATTTATAAATTTCGCTTTGATTATAACACTTCTCAGTTGAATAGTTCACGACTTCAGGTCGAAGAGTATAAAAAAGGCATCTTATCCGGCAATCGGGTTATGCTTGCCAGAGCTATAACGCTTGTCGAAAGTACATTGCCGGATGATCAAAATCTGGCAGGAGAAATCCTGGATGTCATTATTCCATACACGGGAAATTCTTTGCGCATCGGTATAACGGGATCCCCCGGTGTCGGAAAAAGTACCTTTATTGAATCCTTCGGCAAAACAATTACTGAGAGTGGTAAAAAAATAGCCGTCCTCACCGTTGATCCTTCCAGTCAGATTACCAGGGGAAGCATTCTCGGTGATAAAACCCGAATGGAGGAGCTGGGCAAAAATCCGATGGCGTTCATCCGCACAACACCCTCAGGCCAAACGTTGGGAGGTATCGCCGGGCATACCCGTGAAACCATCTTGCTGTGCGAAGCCGCCGGATTTGAAATCATTGTCATAGAAACCGTGGGCGTCGGCCAGTCTGAGTTTTCTGTGAAAAGTATGGTGGACTTTTTTCTTTTGCTAATGCTGGCCGGATCTGGTGACGATCTGCAGGGTATCAAGAAAGGAATTATTGAAATGGCAGACGCCATGGCCGTAACAAAAGCCGATGGCGAAAATATAAAACGTGCCAATGCTACCATGGCGGATTTCCAGCAGGCTTTACACCTTCTGCAACCCCAATCCTCGGGATGGACGCCCAAAGTAGTAACCTGCTCCGCTATCCATTCAAAAGGAATAGTTGACATCTGGAATATGATTCAACAATTCAAAAAAGAAATGGAGTCCTCTCACTTATTTGAGATCAACCGCCAGAATCAACAATCCTTTTGGTTCGATGAACATTTCCAGACTTTACTGGCAATGGATCATCTTAAATTCCCTTCCGTACAATCCAAAAGAGACGCGCTTAAGACACTTGTACAAACAAAAAAAATATCCGCACGCAAAGCCGCCCAGGATCTTCTCGATAAATATCATCAAGCAGTAAGCAGTAAGCGGTAAGCTTTAAGCAATAAGTAAAATTCATTAGAGGCAGGGCGTACCGTTGCAAACTATTCTTATCAGGATAATTTTTTACCCTTATCCTCAGATTCTGTAGCGCTGCTGTAAGGACAATGCCTGCAGCCACTCTTACAGCAATAACCCCGTTTGAGATGATAGCTTCTGGTAAAGACCACTAAGCCATTCTCCATATAAAATTCGTCTTCCCCGTTGCCGGGATTTGATTTTTTGTTTTTCACTTACCAGCGCGCTGTTAGCTTTAAATATCCACTTCGGCCTCTGGTTTGAAATCCCGCCACCTCACGGTATGCTTCATTCAAAATATTTTCCACCTGTATCCCTATGGCGAGTACTTTTGTTGCCTGCCAATTTATCGCTAAATCTATCAGGTGATAATCTTCGACCTCGAGCCGTCTGAGAGCGCCATAAGGTCCGAGGGTAAAATCATACCCTGAATCAAAACGGGATCCTGTGTAACGATACCTTGTAACCAGCGACCAATCTTTTGCCGGCTGATATCGCAATTGTGTGAAGGATGAAAAATCAGGCCTCCTCACTAAATCCTTTTGTTTGATATCCCCGGTTAAAAAAGAACCAAGATTATAAAGTTGGACGTGATTACCCCCTGTAGATTGGCCATCCAAATCCTCCGGCCTGATTTCTATTTCCCCTTTTAGTAAGGTGATGTTGGCCCTAATGGAAATTTTGTCCGTTACTACAACTGAGGTTTCAGCCTCAATGCCTTTGACACGTTGCTTACCAACATTTATGTAGGTATCTCCCCGGTCATCGCTGAAATCAAGTTCATCAATCGATTTGGTTCCATTCCATAAAAAAATGTATTCAATGGAATTGGTTACAGAAGTTTGAAAAGCCGAAAGGGTAAAATACGTTCCTGAATTAAATTCCTTCTTGATGCCCGCCTCGACGGACAACGATTCCTCTGTTTCAAGATCGGCATTGCCTCTGCTCGTATAAGCCATATATCCTTTGGAAGGATCGTATAACTGATATAATGACGGGGCGTTAAATCCGCTGGAAAAAGATCCATATACCAGGAAATCATTCACCGTATAGGATGGGTTGATCTCGAAAGTGAAAAAATTACCCGCCCTCGTATGGTGGCTGGCGCGAGTGCCTGCAGAAATATTAAAATTACCAAAGCCATGGCTGATCTGACCAAAAATATATTTTGTTTTTGTATTGATGTCAAGGCTATCATAGTTGGTTACAGCCTCAAAACCGAAAGCGGGATCATTATACAGAAAGTACGTGTCAAAAAACATTTCTTCGGAATACAGCCCTGCCCCTAAAACACCCTTTAATCTTTTCTTCTGATAGTTTATCTGAAGTTCGTGCGTCTGAAGTTTCCCGTGGTAATTCCCGCGCGAGTAAATCCGGTCATAGGTATTATCATCTATTCTTGAAGAGTCGTTTTCATAAAACCTGTCAGAATCCCCGGAGGATCCAATAAAGGAAAATCGCAAAAATGAATTCGCCTGATATCCCAAACGATACTCAAATAAATTCCGGTCGAACTTGAGATAACTATTGTCATCATCTGAAAAAGCACCATCGTCAATGTCCGCACGTTGACGGCTATTCTTAAATGAAATAAATCCATCCCACTGATCATTCTGATAACCCGCTTTTAAGAATACATCGGTTTTTTCAAAATCATCTTTATCTTCGGTAAAGGAAGGTTTACTTTTTTCAGTCGCATCTAACCCTTTAACGTTCTGTTGAAAAACAGATCC
>JBDSIM010000037.1:0-3050 GCA_039917935.1 Cyclobacteriaceae bacterium
CTTTTCCATTAAATTCTCTTTCAAAGCTAGTACACGCAATGCGAACCAGATCAAGGTAGCTTTGGAAGAAGAACGGTGGATATTCAATGTCACCTTCTGATTTAATGGTATAAATTGTCTTTAAAGAATGGCTCTTGATCTCAACGATTCGTTCCATGAGAGCCATTTCAATTGAAAGGAAAGTTGGCAAAGTCATTTTTTTTAATTGCCAGGAGATAATTATTTGATTGGCGATCTTCGCCTCTGAAAATATCGTATCTTTTTCACCGCTTGCATGAAGTTCAATTAGACTTTTGAATGTTTTTGCGACAGATAGCAATATGTTCGTAGTGACAATAACTCTCGATATTACCTGAGTGTATTTTTTGAATGTTGTTAGGTCCTTCTCAAGTTGTTCGATTTGTCGTTTCCATTGTATATTGGAGATTCCGCCTAAAGTGAACAGTCTATTTTAAAGCAAAGTGAACAGTTAAAGTTACCATCATAAATCGGTTAAAACCAGTATTGGGATTTCGGTTGATCATGGTCTGTTTTTAGTATTCGTTTTCTTGATTTTCTGTCAGTAAGATACTTCTTTTTTTACGCATCGATTCTCCCTTCAGTTCCAATCGATGAGCATCATGAATTATGCGGTCTAAAATTGCATCGGCGATGGTTTGCTCTCCGATCACCTCGTGCCACAGATTAACCGGAACTTGAGAAGTAAAAAGTGTTGATCTTTTACCATGTCGGTCTTCAATGATTTCCATCAGGATCGTCCGGCTTTGCTGGTCCAGGGGCTGGATACCAAAGTCATCGATAATGAGCAGTTCCTGCTTTTCCATTTTTAAGATCTCTTTCAGATACGTTCCATCTGCTTTTCCCATTTTCAGACGTGCGAAGAGTTTGGCAGTATGCTCGTAAAGCACCTTATAGCCCAGAGCACATGCCTGATGGCCAATAGCTGAAGCGATATAACTCTTGCCTATACCTGTACTGCCAGTGATTATAACATTTTCTTTCTTGTCAATAAATGCACAATCCGCCAGGCGCAACACATGGTTCTTATTGAGTTCCCTGTCACTATCAAAGTTTATTTGCTCGACCGATGCTTTGTACCGGAATCGGGCATTACTAACACTGCGCTCCAATTTACGGTTGTACCGCTCGTCCCACTCGGAGTCTATCAGCATGGATAAAAGCTCATCGGAAGTGTACTTCTCTGCATTGCCAGATTCAAGGCTGGTGCGGAAGGCCCGCACCATGCCGAAAAGTTTCATGGTCTTCATTTTTTCAATTGTCTGATCATTCATAGTATTTGTTTTAAAGATTAGTGTATTTATTTATAGTAGTTTTTTCCGCGTATGTTTTCATGAAAGGGCATGGGGAGTTGCTTGTCTTCTTCCAGGTCAAAAAGATCAAGTCCTTTTTGAAGGATGTCCTCAATTGCTCTGTAGTGGTATAGGCCATAGGCATGGCCCCTTAGACAGGCTTTGATGAGCCGCTGGTGCCCAACTCTTTTCGCGAACGATAAAATGCCCTGGCAGGATTTGTAGGCTTGTTCGGGATGTGGCTTGCGTCGCAGTACCATCGCGATATAGAATTCTACTTCCTTGCTAATGCTGCGGGCTTGCGCTAAGAAATAGTCTGGGTTCCACTCGGCCAGCACCTTATGTTGGGTGGCCAGGTGCGAAGGGTCTGTAGTATAGTTATGAGCGCTGCGCAGACGCTCGTGTGCGGCAATGATCTGGTATTTGTAAAATATCTCGACTTTGGACTTGCTGTATAATACCCGTATTTTTTTACTGATGTAGTCAAATGGAACGCTGTAATAATGTTTGTCTACGCCCAAACACACATGTCCGTTTTTCATTACCGTGGCTAATGATGAACTGCGCAGTTCAAATCTCTTTTGTGGTAAGGTCTGCAAGGTGGCTTTCTCCATTTCTTCAAACTGTTCCTTGCGTGAGTAGCTACGTCCTTGAAAGAAAGCCCCATTGTGACTATTCAATAGTGTTCGTATTTGTTCGTTAAGTTGTTTCAGGGATGTTGGAAGTTCTTTGGGCAGTGAGGCGAAGATGCGTATGTAGGTGATTTTTACCGCACCCTCCACAAGGGCTTTGTCTTTCGGCTTGTAGGCACGGGCCGGCAGAACCACCATGCCGTAGTAATCAGCGAAAGCTTCAAAGTTCTCATTGAGCTTGGGCTCATAGCGATTGGTTTTGATAACAGCAGACTTCAGATTATCAGGAACAATAGCGTTGGGGGCACCACCAAAATAATGCAATGCGTTCTCGCAGCAACCGATAAAATCTTCTACCCTTTGACTTTCCACTGCCTCAACATAGGTGAGCTGGCTGGCTCCCAATATGGCAACGAAGACTTCCATCGTTTTTACTTCACCACTGGCAGGATCAACTACTTCCAATTTCTCTCCGGTAAAATCAACAAACATTTTATCTCCTGCTTTGTGGGTCATGTGCATACTGGGCAACACACGTCGTTTCCAAAGTTTGTAATGATTGTAGAAAGAGGTCATTTTAAATCCTTCAGGATTCTCAGCCTGGTATTCTTCCCAAAGCCGCAAAAGCGTTACGCCACGCTGCCGTAATCGCTTCTCCTGGCTTTTAAAGAAATCGTGAAGGGGAATTAACCGATGATCCAGAGGTAGTTCCGGTTCCTTACAAAACAGTTCATCTAAATCCTTATCAGTAAGTTGGCTGACTTCTTCCCATGTGGTCTTTAATGCAGTAAACGTGTTGACGTATTTAATTACCGTGTTCCGGGAAAGACTGGTAAGGTTACTGATTTTAAGTTTGCTCTGTCCCTGGCAGTGAAATTTTAAAACTTGTCTTAATTTGCTCATAGTGATCGGTTTGTTAGCCATCTATAGTTGTTTATTCAAGCGGCAAATAGCCTCCTCGAATCAACTTTTTAGGTCAACCGATCCCAATACTTTTTTACTCGATTTTAGATGTTCACTTTGCCGCGAAAAACGGTGTTCACTTTCAGGTGAAACGGACTGTTCACTTTGCTTTAAAATAGACTGTTCACTTTAGACGGAATCTCCA
>JBDSIM010000038.1:0-12975 GCA_039917935.1 Cyclobacteriaceae bacterium
TTTACCGAAAGTGCCAGCGCCTACGGTATCGCAGAAAAAGGGTACTCTACTATGGCTGCGTTCTTTGACTATGACCTCGATAAAGATCTCGACCTCTATGTGCTGAAATATGCCAATGATACCTGGGACACCAATGTTATTTATCCAAAAGTAACGGATGGTTCAGGTCCCGCTACAGACAGGCTATACCGTAATAATGGAAATGGCACCTTCACAAATGTCTCCAATGAAGCGGGTATTGTTTTGGAAGCATACGGATTGGGTGTCGCTATCTGTGACCTTAATCAGGACGGGTGGCCAGACATTTATGTTTCAAACGACTATATCGACGATGATTTTTTATATCTGAATAATCGGGACGGTACGTTCACAGAAAGTGCCGCGAAATTTTTCAAGCACATCAGTCACTTCGCCATGGGGAATGATATAGCCGATATCAATAATGATGGTTATCCAGACATCATGGTTGTAGACATGCAGCCCGAAGATAATGAAAGGCAAAAATTATTTAGCGCCACAAAAAATTATGCCAAGTTCATGATGACACTAAAAATGGGCTATCTCCCCGCCTACTCGCGCAATACCTTACAACTCAATAACGGCGATGGTACCTTCAGCGAGATTGGACAACTTGCCGGAGTGCATCATACCGATTGGAGTTGGGCACCTTTATTTGCTGATTTGGATAACGATGGTTACAAAGACCTCTTCATCACCAATGGTTATCCGAAAGATATTATGAACCGCGATTTTCTGGTTTTTAATAAATACGCGACTTCCTACAATGGGACCAATATTCCAGCCAGCCTCAGCGATCAGCATCGCTTCAGATTGCAGGCAATTAACGAGCTGCAGGGTTCAAAGATTCAGAATTACGTCTACAAAAATAACGGTGATCTGACCTTTACAAAAAAATCAATGGATTGGGGGATTCATGAACGTACATTCTCTAATGGAGCGGCCTATGCCGACCTCGATAACGATGGCGACCTCGACCTGATACTTAATAACATCAATGACCCTGCTTCTATCTATGAGAACCTTTCAAATGAGGTGGTAAAGAATAATTACCTCAGATTGAAACTCGAAGGTGATTCCCTGAATTTGTTTGCACTGGGCACCACAGTGAAATTGTATGCGGGCGCAAAGGGCGTCCAGATTATTCAACAGTACCCATACCGTGGGTTTCAGTCTACCGTGGATCAAATACTCCATTTCGGCTTGGGTAAGGAAACCATAGTCGACAGCGTTGTGATCCATTGGCCAGACGGCAAATATTCAAAATTACTGGATGTACAGGCGAATCAGGTGGTGAGCGCCTCACAAAAGCAAGGGGTGAAAAGACCATTGCTTGAAAATATTAAAAACCAATTAATATTTTCACCGGCTACTGAGCAGCTTGGAATAAAATACGTCCATAAAGAAACCGATTACAATGATTTTAAGATTGAACCTTTGCTGCCCCATAAATATTCACAAAATGGTCCTGGCATTGCAGTCGGGGATGTAAATGGAGACAGCCTGTCCGATTTCTATGTAGGAGGAAGTAGCAACTCTGCCGGTGAATTATACCTGCAAAATTCGTCAGGGGAGTTCCTATCAAAAAATTTCAAGCAAAATTATATAAGCGAAGACCTGGGTTCCCTTTTTTTTGATGCGGATGGGGATGCCGACCTGGATTTATATATAGTAAGCGGAAGCAGTGAACAAGTGGCAGAAGTAAACTATTACCAGGATCGCCTTTATAAAAATGATGGAGAGGCTAATTTTACACTCGATCCCACCGCGTTGCCCAGAATGTTTGAAAGTGGTTCTTGCGTCGTTGCTTCCGATTACGATAAAGACGGCGACCTCGACCTTTTTGTTGGAGGAAGAATGCACCCGGGAAAATATCCCCTGCCTGGTAAAAGCTATTTGTTACGAAATGATGACGGTAAATTCTCGGATGTGACATTGGATATCGCAAGCGAGCTTCAACGAATCGGCATGGTAACGGCTGCGCTATGGACTGATTTTGATAACGATGGTCAGATCGATTTAATGGTTGCCGGCGAATGGATGCCCCTTACTTTTTTCAGGAATGATAATGGTCGATTCACAAACTTTACTGAAAATTCGGGATTGCTTCATTCAACAGGTTGGTGGAACAGCCTGGTAAGCGCGGATTTTGATAGTGATGGTGATACAGACTACGTTGCGGGCAATACCGGGATGAATTCACGCTACAAACCTACGGTGGAGGAACCCCTGGCCATCTTCACGAAAGATTTCGATGAGAACGGAACCCTGGATCCCATCCAGACTTGCTATATACAAGGGCATCAGCAGGTTTTACATTCCCGGGACGAGGTCATAGCGCAGGTAAATTTCATGCGGAAAAGATTTCCACGTTATGCTAATTTTGCCAAAGCCACATTCTCTGAAATTTTTACGAGCAAAGACCTGCAAGGCGCCTATGTTCTCAAGGCGGAAATATTTAAAAGCATCTATGTTCAAAATGAAGGGAATGGCAAATTTATTATGAAACCGCTGCCAATTGAAGCACAATTTGCGCCCATATTCGGAATGAGTGTTATGGATGCGGATGGTGACGGAAAACTGGATTTGCTTGCAGTGGGAAATTCCTATTCACCAGAAATTTCAGGTGGAAGATACGATGCATCATTTGGATTATACTTGAAAGGGGATGGCAAGGGAAACTTTAAGACACTCCCAAATCATGAAAGTGGTTTCATGGTTAAAGGAGATGCAAAGGGATTGGCAACCTTGTATAATCGAAAAGGACAAACAATTGTTCTGACGAGCCAGAATGCGGGACCTCTTGAAGGTTTCGTTCACAAAGACAAAGGACAGGATATTATCCGTTTACGACCGATGGATGCCTGGGCAGAAATTACATTTTCAAATGGCCGGATGAGAAAGCAAGAGATTTATTACGGCACTACTTATCTTTCACAATCTGATCGCGTTTTAGTGATACCTCCAGATGCGGTGACCGTCACTGTTTTTTCATTTTCAGGAGAATCCAGAAATATAAACATCATTGGTGAATGATAATTATCTTGCGGGGCTAACCATCCTGGATCGTCCTGATTATCGATTATGGAACTAAGATCCACCTGGAGGACTGGCCTTGCTCTGAGATTTTTTTAAAAGCATAGAAATAACTTCCGCGCCCGTTTCATTCTCGCGGGGAAAGCCTGTCCGACCACCGGCGAATTTTCTGTCGTGCGCATCAATCAATTGCCACTAGCTTTAGCTAGTAGGTTTTGAATCCCACAAAAACCAGAGCTTTAGCCCAATGATAAAGTCTTTGCGCACCAGTGCGCTACATGAATTTGAAATTTGAAGTATTTGAAGTTTAAAATGTTTAAAGTTTACAGTGTTTCAGGTTCGAAGTTTCAAATTACCTTTTAAGGTTCAAGGACGATTTACAACTTGAATGAAACATTTTGTAGCCCCGGTTTCAACCAGGGGTTCTTATGCCAGAACGCAAACATCAATATTTTACCGGACAGCAGTTTTTCTTTTTCCCCGGAAGATACCATCGTAGCTGCTTCCCATATATGCACCTCCCGTAGGTGTTTCTTTCATTCGGATCTGTGTTTTAAGCCGGCTTACTTTCAGTCCTTCTTTATATTCTATTGAAAAAAGGTCGAATGGATTAATTTCATTGCAATAAACAATATCAAGAAACTGATCATTATCCATATCTCCTAGCCAGGGAGTGGAGGCTACATTAGCGCCATAATTCCTAGGACCCGCCGTATAAATAGTATCATTATGAAAATCAATAACCATTAGCTGGTTGGTAATGGCCGAGGTGTGTTGATAATTAATGCTGAATAATGCGTCCTCAAATCCATCCTGGTCGTAGTCAAAAGTCAGTGGCGTGCTTTCCTGGAATGTGCCAAGAGAATCCCTGAATTCAATTTGTCCTGACTTTCCATTGACCATGATTTGCACCGATTTCTTAAGATCCGGCCATATTCCTATTCCAAAATTGGTAAAGAAATCAGGAACGTTGTCACCTGTATAATAACCTGCAGAAATTGAGCAATACGCTTCCGTTCCAGGCAGGCTTACCCGCCATAAAACTTTCTCGCTATCTCCATCAATGGCAATCATTCGGCCATTTACAGAGTTGGCAATGATCTCAGGTATCCCATCACCGGTTATATCTGCCAGCACGGGAGGTGCAATAAATCCTTTCTCATACCCGGATTCCAAAAGTCTGGCGCGACTCAGATCATTTTTGAGCAAGTCTGATAAAAATGCCTTATACAACCCTCCCCCTACGGTTTCTCCCCCGGTCCCGAAGATGACCGACAATGAATTGTCTCCCTTAAAATCCACGATCACGACAGACATATAAATTTCCTTTCCATCTGGCATTTCAGCAGACGCTAACAATTTTCCTGTTGCCGAACTGATGACAAGCAATTTCCCGGCAGGCCTGTCTGGATTATCAGGGAGCGCTTTAACATACCCTCCCGCAGCCACCACCAGATCCTCGAAACCATCATGATCCTGGTCGGGAATAAACTGCGCACTGAAAAAATTATAGGCACCGGAATCACTACGCGATAAATTCACAGCGAAGTTATAATATTCCCATATGATCTTCCCGTTCTTTCCATTGATCGCTTTCATTTCAGCGGACCTTCCCCCGATGAAAATTTCGGGTATACCATCATCATTTATATCCTTGAAGATCGGCGAACCGAAAATCTGATCTCTCGCACCGGCAACCCAAAGCATTTTTCCGGTGGCTCCATTGATTGCTATAATCGCGGAATCACTGGGATGGAATTCGACGCTACCGGCACCCATTACCGCGTCAAGAATTCCATCTTGATTCAGGTCGGCAAGCCTTGGGGACGAAAGCGTTCCTAATTTTTTAAAAACTACAGACCATGAATTCGATATTATTGGTTTTGGCTTGATAAAATGATAGGCTAATGTGACAAGGGTTATCGCAGCCAGCAATATCAGAATAGTGTATAAATAATTTTTCCTCACCAACTTTTGCCTGTAAGTTTTTAAATAAAAAGATGCCTAGCTAAGATGACGGCAATAACCGCATTTATACTCGATATTTTTAAAAACAATTTATTCTAAAAAACCAGTCAGAAAGGTACGGATGCTATATCCCTCAATACTCAAATTTGATAGGCGATCCTGAATAGAAATGGCGTCAATTGAAATTATTGGCATGCAATAAAATTTCTGATAACCAAGAATTTGATAATATCTTCTCTTCAACAAAGGTATCCTAACAAGGTAAAGAAAATATTCGCATCCAAATAATACTGACCTGGGTAAAATAATTTCTCATTGAAGAGTGCCAACGTTTTTTTCCTATTGGTTTCTGATGCCTAAAGCCGCTTAACTCCTATCTTAATGCCGCTTCATACTTTGACATGAAATCATAAAAACGAAGCGGCAGTACGTAAAATATGATGGGGGTAAATTTCCGACTTGCGTAATGTTTAGCGGCTTTATAAAACGCCTCGTTCAGTTATTTCATGGAGTTTGCAAAGGATAGCTTTTACCATACTATCCATTCTTTTTTGGACTGAATACTTCAATTTTTTAAACCTTTAAACGCCTAACCTCACGTTCATGGAAAAAAAACTACCCACGAAAGCCTTACCGTTTGAAGCGGCTATATTAAGCCTGCTGTTGATTGCGCTAACACCTTTTGCACAAGCCCAGACTTGTGCGTGTGACTTTGTCATTGAACCGCCGGCAGACCGGATAACACCCGTATTTATTGATGGTTTAGCGCTCGGTGTCAAGCCGGGTCAGACGATCTGTTTGAATGCGGGCTTTTACATGCAGATCCGTCTTTCGGCAGTTGAAGGAACGCCTGATCGACCGGTTATGATTCAAAACTGTGGCGGCCTCGTCGAGATTGGAGATGCCACAAATTTTGGCCGATGGTATGCCGTAGATATCCGCACGAGCAAATATTTCCGATTTTCAGGCTCAGGAGATCCGAGTTTCAAATACGGAATAAAACTTGGAAAAAGCGGAGACAGTGGACTTAAGATTGGCTCAAGCACTGACACGGAAATAGATCACATTGAAATTGCGAACACCGGATTCGCAGGAATTCTTGCTAAAAGCGATTACGGCGGCAAACCTCCGGTGAATGCACCCGAGATGAATAACGTCAACATCCACGATACTTATATTCATGATACCTGGGGCGAAGGTATGTATATTGGCGAAACCAAAACCCCTGGTCAGGATTTCCGGCATTTACAGATCTGGAATAATGTTGTAACGCGAACGGGATTAGAAACGATTCAGGTTGCGAATGTCGTGGAAGACGCGCAGGTCTTTAACAACGTGATGTATAAGGGGGGTACACGAAATGCGCTTTTCCAAAATAAGGGTTTCCAGATCGGTGATAATTCCGTCGGAAAGTATTATAACAATATTCTGATAGGAAGTCCTTCTAACAATATGATCATCATGGGATCAGGGAACATCGATATTTTTAATAACTACCTGTCAACAGTTACCAACGATGCGGGTTTTTTTATTGACAACAGAAGTGTTTCAATTCCTTCTGCTCCCATTAATATTTACAAAAATTATATACTGGGTGTCAACTTAAAATTTCCCTTTTTTAGTGTTCACAATGAAAAAAACCCGGTCAACATAACTGAAAACAAACTCGAAGGTGCCAACGTGATGCTTGCGGTTGCTTCCGGGGCCGGTTCGAACGTAATCATTTCAGGCAATACAAATGAGGTTATTGAACCTGTACAATTCCTTGATATTGATCACGATAATTTCACCTTAACTCCCGGATCTCCTTATCAGGGTATGGGTGTTCTTGAGGATGTTAGCCACCTCAATAAAAGACCCTTTATCTCTCTGATACCTGATCAGGAAATAGACTTTGAAACCCTTCGCGAAATTCCTGTTTCAGCAACTGATTCTGACGGAGATGCCATGGTCCTTGAGACTTTCAATTTGCCCCCCTTTGTCACCTTTCAAGATAACGGCAATGGCAAGGGTGTATTTACACTGGCTCCCCAGGCAAATGAGTTAGGAATTTATTATAAAATCAGAGTAAGGGTTACGGATAGCAAAGGCGGAATGAATAGCCAATATTTCAGTATTAAAGTCATGGATCCATACGCCTTCATTGCTACCGCAAGCTCAAAAGGTGGAGTCAATGATCCTGCCTATACACGGGACAACAATATGGCTACCCGATGGGTAGGTACGGATGGTACCGGAAATTGGATCAAATACGATCTCAGAGAAGATAAACTGGTGACTTCCGCCAACATTGCTTTTTATAACGGACTATCTACCGTCTATCCGTTTGATATCGAAGTGTCAGAAGATGACAACAGTTGGGTTAAAGTGTTCTCAGGCACAAGCAGCGGCGCCAATGGAAATTTCGAAATCTTTTTCTTTGATCAGGTAAGGGCAAGATATCTACGCATTGTCGACAATGGAAGTTTTCTCAACAGCTACAATGAAGTAGTGATTACCTGCACTACCGCGCCTCAGTTCCATCTGTTTAATCCTACTGATGACGTATACCAGGAAGGCAGTTCTGTTTACGACAACCGCTGGCTGAAAGTGAAGGAGGTCAATCGAAAATCTTTTATTCGCTTTTCTGTGAGTGACCTTAAGGCAGCAAAATTTCCCGTAGTGAGTGCTAAGCTGAAATTAACAGCGATGGAAAGTGGGGTCGGAAGTCTGAAAATTTACCTGGCACGGGAAACCAACTGGTCAGAGAGCAACCTAAGCAAGTACTCCCTACCCACTCGTGTCGCAATACTGGATACCATAACATCCAATTTCACGGTTGGACAGGTTTATGAACTAGATGTTATATCGGCCATCCCGGATAATGGTGTGTACAGTTTTATAATCGAATTTGATGATAGTAACCGAGGGCTCTCTTTTAGTTCGAATGAAGGTGAGTTTAAACCGGAGCTTGAAATTCAAACCTTGCGTGGTGCCCAACCGTATTTACCGATTGTCACAAATACAGGCCCTGTCACCTCTGAGTTTACCATTGATGGGAAATGGCTGGAGGAATTTAGACTTTTTCCAAATCCAGGCAGGGACAAGGTAACCCTCGATCTTGGACATACTTTGGAATTCGTCTCAGTTCAGATAACGGATCAGGAAGGGAAAATCTTTTATAGCAAAAACTGGAATTCAACCCAGGTGATTGAACTTGATTTGAATATACCCGGAATGGAGCCAGGAACATACTATGTTAAGATTCAGCAAAACAATTCAGTAGAGGTTGTAAGGTTGGTCAGGCAATGATGATGTACAATAATTTATAGGCATTAATGGGATCGGGATATGCCGGGAATCTGGCGAGGAACATAAAAAATTTTCTGATCACATTAGGTTTCGGCTGCACGCTTTCCTGTGAACAGCATCCCTCCTATAAATTAGTATTAAAGCCGGATATGATTATTAATGAGGTGGCGAAGGGCGATGCCTCATTCCTCATTGATGAACAGGGTCAGCAGGATAAACTTCCTGCTGATATTCCTGTTTCTACCTGGAAGGTAACAGTGGCAGATGGCACGACTGAATGGCATTTGCCGGCCAACGTCGTCATTGACTTAAAACGTGCGCATGCAATCACCAGCATATATCTTTACACGGGTAAAAAAATACCTGGGGTTTGCCGGATCAACTATGGCATCCCATTCAAATGGACTTCCCTCATGGTCGATTCCATGGACAATCAGAATACATGGAATGAACATCGCGTTGAAAGTGTAACTACGCGTTTTCTGCAGATATCAAAGGAAGCTGATAGCGATCTGCGGGAAATAATTATTTATGGTTATCCGACAGAACCAGAACCGGTGCCTGAAAAACCTCAATCAATAAAACGCAAACGGATACCACTGGATCAGGCGATTGGTATTAATACACATTATCTTGATCCCTTCGAAAAAGTAAAGGTAGCTGGCATCGCCCGCGAATATCATAACTGGATACTCAACGAAGGGGGATTTACAAAAAATTATCCAGGGTATCCTGATAATTCAATTCAATGGAGCCCAGCCAGTCCGTTACAAACCGAAAGGGACAGCGTTCCCGCTTGGGATGCTGATCAAACTGGTTTTGATTTTGACAAATACTATAAAACATTTAAAGATTCGGGTTTAACAATCGTCCCGTGCATTCAAGGTACCGTTCCATGGCTTGGTGGAGAACCGAACGTAAAATCCAGAAACAAGCCTTTGCTTGATGGCAACGATCCGCTGGACCCCGCTTCCTATGAAGCCCATTCGGATTTTATGTTCCAGTACGCGGCCCGCTATGGAAATACCAAAGTACCTCCCGAAAATCTCAAGGCTGCCCCGAATCAATTGAAAAAATCCGGATTGGGGTACATCGATTATTTTGAGAACTGGAATGAACCGGATGGATGGTGGAGCGGACGAAAGGGTTACTTTAGCCCCTACGAATATGCAGCCATGTCCAGTGCTGACTATGATGGGCATGAGTCTTCGATGGGAAAGAATAAGGGAATTAAAAACGCAGATCCGAAAGCTAAAATGGTAATGAGCGGCATTGCTATTCCCAATGTTGATTATATCCGCGCTATGAAATTCTGGTTTGACCATAATCGCAAGGATAAAAAATTCGTTTTTGATGTCATCACCGTGCATCATTATTGTAACGAAAATGGTGGTCAGGCGGGGGTGATGGCAAAAGGTATCAGCCCTGAGGCGGACAACATAAAAGCCCTCATGCAAAAAGTTTGCGCATTCCGTGATGAAAATGCGCCGTCAAGCGAAGTTTGGATCACGGAATTCGGCTGGGATACAAATCCGTTTACGCCTCAATCGGCGCCCTCTCAGGAAATACAAGGTCAGTGGCTGGCACGGACTTACCTCGCCTGTTTTGCCGCGGGTATAGATCGTGCGATGATGTATATGTTACGTGATATGGATCCGGCAAGCCGAACCCAGTTTTCCAGCAGTGGATTAGTAGGACCCATCGGCGATTTTTCGGCTAAACCTTCGTGGTATTATATTTACACTTTGCGAAACCAACTGGCAGGCCTTGTATATGAAGGAGAAGAAAAAGCTTCTACCGAGCATGTAATCATTCATAAATTTAAAGCCCTCAACAGCCCTAAAAGGGTTTACGTACTTTGGTCCTACGCGTCCGGCAGCACCGTCGTAAATTACAAACTGCCTGTAACTTCCGTACAAACAACACTGGTGATGTTGAAGGATGGACATACAAACGGAGCATCCCGACGTTTAACGAATATCGGAGGGGTTGTAGAAGTTGAAGTGACAGGGAGCCCTGTATTTGTTCATGTGGATTAAAATCGATGTTATATTTTCTGGAAGTACATTAAACGTTTATCGCCTCCGGTTCTTCCGATTAATAATTACCCTCCAAACAAACTCTATCTGACTTGAAAGTTCGGCTCACAGCAGCATTTACCAGAAAAGCAAAGCGCATCGAACACGATGCGCTTTTTAATATTTTAAAATTTAAAGTAAACTAATTTTGCGGCCACGAAGCCCAGTTACTGCAATGCCCTGCATTATCGGTCTCACCAATGCTGGTTTGCACACCAGAATATGCTGCGTTCATCACTGCGCGTGGACTGAAATGAAGTTTATTATTTCCGGAATTTCTGAAAGCTGATCCAAAATGTCCCTGACTTAAACCATGCCCAGCTTCGTGCAGCGCGACTGTCTCGATATCGAATCTCGCTCCATCAGCCCAGGGGAAAAAATCGTTGTAATAAATTTCTCTCCAGGCAACATCCAATTTTCCGTTGTTGTCGATATCGGTGGGATTACCAGCATCATCTGTAAAAATAATCGTAAAGGTTACTCCCAGAATATACGTGCTGCCATTTGGAGCAATGGCGTTAAAGAATCCGGCAGGTAGCCATCCTGCATGTAGGACATCCGCGACGTAATTGAAACTTCCGGAAAGGCCCAAAATAGCGGCCACAAAACCCGTTGGTATACTCGAAGCATAAGGTTTTTGGGTTATTCCAAGCTGGGAACAATTAACTGCATCCCATGTATTCATCGCTCTGGTAATAGCTGCAGAGGATTTCTGCACCGAGATGTCTGCTGAAGGGCGATTCTCATCAATGTAATAAGAGACATTGTCTGTCTCATCTAAACTAAAGCCCGGTACAAAATCCGCACCTAATTGCTTATTTCCGACGTTGTTGAAATACACTATCCGTCCCACTTGGTCTGACTCCCCTGAAGTAATGTATTCCGCAGTATAGACTTCTAACTTGTAGTCGCTTGCCCGACCATTTGCAGCTCTGCCACCGGCAGCTACCGGCAAATCCCTAAAAATGGGCGAATCATCTAATGGCTGTCCGGTTTGAACATCCTGTTCACAGGAAAAGGCAATGAGAAAAAGGGTAAAAGCCCCAATGGTTTTGAAAAGCTTCATCATGATCGATTTATTTAGGTTAATGACTATTATTCGTCCCAAGCTACTGGAGTATTGAAATAAAAAAAAGTTTAACCAATTTTTTGTTAGCGTGGTAAAATGGCAGGCGATTGGGAGGCTTTATTTTAAATAGTTGGAAGAAACAGGTGAGTTACTTTTGAGAGTCGCCCCCAAGAACGAACAATCTTAGTATTATTTTTAGTCTGTGTAAGAAGCTTTGCTGGCTTATCGTCGCCATAAAAATTCTGATGCTCCAACAATTTACATTTTCCGGTTGTTAAATCGGTCCCTCACTAGTCTATAAAGGCTTTTGATTTCAGCCAATTTCTCAAGCTGACCATCCATTTTTCTTCTGTTGTAGGGTTATTCATACCAAAGCCGTGTCCACCCCTTTCATAGATATGCAATTCGGAAGGAACATGATGTTTTAAAAGACTTTCATAAAACGCAATACTATTGGCAGGCAAAACGCCGCCATCATCAGAAGCGTGAATGATAAACGATGGAGGTGTCTCCGCCGTTACCTGCAATTCATTTGAATAAGCTCTGATCTTTTCACGCGATGGTGATTTGCCCAGAAGATTATCCCTGGATCCCATATGACCTATGCTATCGTTAAAACTTATGACGGGGTAACCCAGAACTAAAAAATCAGGGCGAAGGTTTATGTTTTGAACATCTGCAATCACCGGCTTGTCAAACTGCGTGGCAGTCGTTGCTGCGAGATGCCCACCAGCGGAGAAACCCATGACACCAATTTTATTGGAATCAAGATCCCATTTTACTGCATTTTCCCGGACGATCCTGATGGCTTGCTGCGCGTCCTGCAGCGGGCCGATCTCTTTATTAATCATCGTTTTATCATCGGGCGTCCGGTATTTCAGTACAAATGCGGCAATTCCCCACTTATTTAATTCCCGGGCCACGTCCGTGCCTTCGTGTTTCATTGCATTGACATGGTATCCCCCTCCAGGGAAAATGATCACTGCAGCTTTTGCTGAGGCGATCTTATTTGGTAAAAACACGGTAAGGGTCGGGACAGAAATATTGCTGATAATTTGCATACCATTGCTCTGCATCTCACTTTTTTCCGTATTAGCAGAAGGTTTACTATTGGGAATTTCATTGGCATAGAGCGGTATGGTTTGCTGACCAATAGCTGAGTCATTCATGAAAATGGTGATCAAGAATAAAACGAAATACTTCATTTTGTAAATTGGAAAATTAATAGACATCACGAAAATAGAAAATAAATGATCAATATACCTACCATCAACATTCCAGAATGCCCTTTCTGACAGTGCGAAATGCTTTTCGATGCGCTGTCTGGCACACGGATGCGCATTTGATCGGGCGAATCACCTCACCCTATTGAAGGATTAGAAAATACAAAATGCAAATCACAAAGTTACGCGGAGGAATTTGTTTTCTTTTTGTGCGACGGGAGATGTTGGCATTATGAATTTCGAGACGTGCTTCTGAAAATGTGCTAAAGGTCACGGAGAGTCTTGAGTAAAC
>JBDSIM010000039.1:0-12520 GCA_039917935.1 Cyclobacteriaceae bacterium
ATTATACACCCGAAGAAATGATTGGTAAACAGGTAACGTTTATCGCCAACCTTGCCCCGAGAAAGATGATGGGGATTGAATCGCAGGGAATGATCCTGATGGCGGAGGATAAGGATGGCAAGTTGCGGCTGATCCTGCCTTCGGATGAGGTGGCGCCGGGGTCGTGGGTGAGTTGAGGGTGAAGAATATTTGGCAAATGCAGATATTTTTGCGACCTGTCACCCTTGTGCGAGGCAAAGAAATTTGACTAAATTAGTATATGAAGAACAAGGAAAAAGATTTAAACGTGGAGAAGAAAAACCTGAGATCATCAAATGGGTGACCAATCTCAGAAACTTTCGCGAAGTTGCGGGTGGGCTAATCACATAACCAGGCGGCGGTTAGGTTTTATTGGATTTGGGTTCGTTATGTTTTAAAATTTCGACCAAACCTTTAAGCATCCGCAACAAAAGGTGCCTTTCCAATAAACCTCTGATCCGACAATTGGTTTATTAAAAAATTGGCCAGGCTTACAGCGCTGATTTTTTCGCCGGGACAATCCTCCAGACTGACAAGAATTTTCTTCTCATCATCCGTTAATTCAATCAGGGGCAACCGAACCAAAGTCCAGTTCACCTCACTGCTCACCAAAAGATTGTACTCAGACTGTTTGTCGGATGTTGATTTAGGATAATTCGCCCTCATCCAGTCCGTTGCCATCCTGGTCTTCTGACCCTTTTTATCAAACGGCGTATCTACATTTAGTCCTGTTGTCACGATATAGTGCGATATCGGATACTCAGACATCGCCCGGAGCACATTCTTTGTTGACTTACTAAAAATAGTAGGCTCACTATTGGGTTGGCCTAGTCCTAGCGTGCTGATAACGGCACGGCAGTTTTCAGCCAGTATTCGTATGGTGTCATAATCGTTCACATCTCCGTGAACAACTTCGACTAAAGGGTTTTGGCTTCTAAAATTATCCGGGTTTCTTACCAGAATTTTGAGACGAAGGCCTTGATCTATTAAAGCTTTGACAAGATATTTTCCTGATTTACCGGTTCCGCCGATGATGGCGATTTTGGTTTTTTCCATTATTTCATAAAATAAGATTACAATAGAATGTTTTCTTTATCCGAAGGGAAAAAGGAAGACCGTCAGATGCGTGAAACATCTGATTGGCTGAATCATTATTTTATGCGGAAATTTTAATGAGTCGAAGATAAGGAAAAAACTGTTTTAAGAAACATTTCCCGTGATGACATTCTGGAATTATTTGTTCTGGAGCACTTTACTGACGCGGTTTCCACCGGTTAAAAAGATTATAATTGCAGATATAATTATTCTCAAAAAAAGATTTAAGATTCAACCTATGGGAGTCGCGGCAGGTATTTTATTGATATTAATCAGTATAGCGCACAACCTTTATGGTGAACGAAAACAAATTCCCGCGCTAAAACAGATCACAAAGGATCCGGTGATCATCGGCTCTCAAAGGATTATGATTTTCCAGGGAGGCTTTTTGTTGCTCGGTGTCGGGGTTATCCAGGTCCTGAATTCCAGTGGTCTGATTGTACTTACGGGTGTGGCACGTTACATCCCCGTGGGGATAGTTCTGATTAACTTCTGCACGGCGTTGTTTATCACCTTCCTACACCATCGGGAAATATTTAAGATTACCATTCCTCAGTTCATCGTATTTACAGTCATAATCGTTTTTCAACTGTTGGGCCTTTGAAATGCCGGGTCGAGTGTGAAATTCGATATCTTAGTAAAAAATTAAAAAAATATGAACTTTACGCTCCACCAGGGTCCAGATGCGATAGGGGTTCAACCTGTAAAAATAACAAAGGTGCTCAGGTAAAATGGTTCGGATATTCTTTTTGATATTTCTTGCCCTGGGTTTGAAAACATTTTCTTACGGCCAGAACTTTTCCGGGCAGGTTTATCTCTTATCTGAAAGTTTTTTAGAAGAACGGTGCCAGGTTTTGATTGAAGCCGATGACTGCCCGACAGATCTGATCTTTCTTACCGATAAAACATTTGCCATGGTTAACCGGTGTCTGGCCAACGACACTTACTACGTGGGAAATTATGTGAAAAAGAAAAACCTGCTTCGGTTTACATTTAAACCGGTTATGGCAAGGGAGGTTTATGATGCCGAAACCGACAGAAAGAAATATGAAAAAACCAGGTTAAAAATTGATCCTATCGAATTTACCATTAGCCAGTGCGCGGCAGGCAGATTTACCCTTGAACACACACCCATTAAAGAATATAAATATGGATCCCGTCTTTCAGGCCAGCGAGCCAGAGAAAAAATAATCAAATTGAAAATAGCAAAGGGGTGGAAAATGATTTCCGGTTGATCCGGCTATCAATTAAACTTCGGGCGAAGTTCTGGTCATCGTAAATTCCGTTCAGACCTTTCTACCACTTGTCAAGCCCCAGTAATTTTTTGCCCAAGATCGATAATTCCGCCGCACTATATTTTGTTTGCTCCCAACCCCTGGGGTCACCGGGAAACGCATACCCCTCGGGCGCCTTTCTTTCTTTCCAGGACGAAATTCTCCACTGGCGCAAAGGCTCGTTATCTTCTTCCGCAGGCATCATGGAAATGTACTGGGCAATACGCACTTTATCTTTGCTCATGTTTGGCCTGATGCCATGGGGCTGGAGACTGTTGAATATCAGCAGATCACCGGCGTTCATCTTCACCTTTACAGTATCAAACCCTGTAACATCGGGTTTAAAATGATCGCGATCTTCGGGTTGTGTGAGCTTCCACGTTTCATACGTTCTGAAGAGTTCAGGGACACACTGAAACCCACCCATGTTTTCATCATTCTGATCTGCGAGGGCCAATACACCCTGCACATTTTGTGGTTTTGTTTCGGGATCGTAGTCCCAATGAATAAAGCCCTTGTACTCAAAACCCGGGCGGATGGGAAAATTTAAATTTGCGCGATCGATTGTCACCCATAATTTATCTGTACCCCATATGTCACTGAAGATTTCATGGACTTTTGGGTATTGACGATTGTCCCACAAATACTGATGATTGTAGACTTCCACCATTCCCGTATTGGTGAGTTCTTTCATTTTCATTTCCGCACGGGCAGGGGTATACCAGGTTTCCAGATTGTTCGGATCTTTCTCTTCAAATTCCCAAAGAAAATTTGCAAGTCGTTCAACTTGTTCTTTAGGTACGACGTTTTTGATAACAACATAACCGTTGTTGATCCAGAACTGCCAGTCAGCTTCGCTCAGCACACGCAGAGGTTCGCCATTGCTGCGATCGTTCAGTTTCACCTTACTGGTCTTGGCAGTAGATGGATTTCCAGGAATATCTTTGTGGGCGTTCGTCGGCGCCATTGTTTGAGCCATGGTTTGCTTCGTCATAAGAAAAGTTTTATGGTGATTGAATATACCAAAATATTCCGGTTAGGTACTCATGGACAGCCCAACATTTCTTATAATACTATGGAGACCATTATTTCAAATCAGTTCGCTAAATTTCACATATTTGTTTATTGATTTTGCGACGTTGATAGATCAAAATGGACTGAGAATAAGGGATGCCTGCCTGTTAATCTTGGGGAATCACGTTAAACTAGGTCTAGATTATTGCGAACATGGGCATCCGCAGAGTAATACGCTGTTTTTTACCCGTCAGAGCTTTGGTAGCAATTGGCTTCTTCATGACTGTGAGGTGAGAGACGATTAAGTTCCGTCGACTGCCGTCAGTCCATTGAATGCACCGTTACGGGAGAAACTAACTTCGCTTTCTTTTAATTTTAAGAAAATGATAATTGAAAATTTTAACCGAACAATAGATCTCTGGATAAAAGAGTTAGGACACTACAGTTTTATCCAGTTATGTGCTAAGCCTCCTTCAAATAGTTGGTCTCTTGGACAAGTGTACAGGCACCTGATTGATGATGCTAAATATTACATAAAGCAAGTAAAAATCTGCGTAGCGATTAATGATTATGCGAATGAACAGGCAGCGCATGACGCTAAAACCATGTTTTGTAATAATAATTTTCCGGATGAAATACTTGAAGGATCGCCTGCCAATACTCATATGCCACAACCTGATAACAAAGATCAGCTATTGAATGATTTGTTAAATTTAAAAAGTGAAATAAACAAAGTGGCAGTCATGATTTCAAAAACTTCATTTAATGGGAAAACAAAACATCCAGGATTGGACTATTTTAGTGCTACCGAATGGTTTCAGTTCGCTGACATGCATTTTCGTCATCACTTAAGAAAAAAGAAAAGAATTGACGAGTTTTTGACAATTGTAAATCATAACTGACCTTTATAATTCCTTATTCAAAATCTTTCGTCTTGATGTTAATATAAAAAATGGAAAGTATGAAATTGATTTATTTACTGATCGCAGTTGCTTTGTCATCATGTAATGAGAAAGTGAAAAATACCAAAGCAAGTAGTATTTCCGATAGTGTGGAAGGCAAAATTGACTCCATTCATAAAGCGAATGGTGAAAACCAAAATAATCTTCCATTGCCAATTGAGAGTTTTGCCAACACGCGATTTAAAGATGTTACTGTTGAAAAATCTGGCGCCAACACATATACAATCCAAGGTAAGGGCCAGATATTCGAGGCAAATTTTAGTTGGATTGTGGAGGATGGCCATGAGGAATTAGAAAAAGGTTATCAAATGACCGATGCCGGAGCGCCGGAATGGGGTAAATTTAAGTTCACTATTGAAGTGCAAAAACGGCGGCCAAATTCAACTTTAACTTTGATACTGTTTGAATCCAGCGCAAAAGATGGGAGTCGGCAATATGAATTGCCGATTGTACTTGAGTAATTCTTACATATCTGACTTTAAAGGAAATGCCGGGTAAAGTGCTTATCGGAGCTAAGTGAAAACCCCTACTGAGCACAAGAAGTGCAAAAAGTGGTGGCCGATTTATTAAATTAGAAAAAACTGATTTCTATGATTCGCTCAATGGTCTTTCTTTTCGCATTTTTATTTCAATCCGCCGGTATTAACCGTGAACAGGTATTTGAAAGAAGACCAATTGAAACAAACCATGCCGCAACCCCAATACTTTGGACAATTGACTTTAGTGCTGATGGAAAATTTTATGCAATTGGTGGAGATGATGGTTTTCTTCGCCTGTATACTCCACAGAAACATAAATTGATCAATTCCTATAAATTACCCGGCGCGGTACAATGTTTAGACTGGAGTAGCGATTCAAAGATTTTGGCAATTGCCATTGACGATAGGCCTGTACAATTATTGACCATTGCAACTCTTAAATTTCAGGAGATAAAAGGAGTTACGGGGTCAAGGACCCTTGCATGGAATTACAACTCTGAATTACTTGCCATTGGAGATTATAGTGGTACTCTTCAAATTATCAACAGAGAAGGTGAGTTAATTAAATCCATCAAAAAAGGCAGCAATAAGACTTACCTGAGTCTTGATTGGCATCCAAAGAGAAACATTATTCTTACGGGGAGTGATAAAATCAGATTATTCGACACCTCAGGCAATATATTAAAAACTATAAAACACAGATCTGAAGAAACGCCCATCCTTACCGTCCGGTGGCATCCGGGTGGACATTTTTTCGCTACTGGCGACTATGGCGAGACAGAGAATAATATAGAATCACTATTGCAATTCTGGAATGAAGATGGAACTTTAATTAAATCTTTGCTCGGAAGCCAGGCTGAATACAGGAATATCCGTTGGAATAAGAGTGGTGAATTATTGGCAACTGCGAGCGATGAACTGAGAATCTGGTCTAAAGATGGTAAGGTAATCTACTCAGGTAAATCTGATAACTTGCTTTGGGGAATAGACTGGAATAGTACGAACAATTCAATTATAACAACCAGTCAAAAAGGTAATATTAATCTGTGGTCCAGTGAAGCAAAATTGGTCATGAATATTTTTAATTACTAAACCGAAAAAATTGATGGTACTACGTAATTGTTATACTGAGAATTTTGAGTGAAAATTAATGATAGCCAACAAAACAAAACCAGAAAACATAGAAGAATATATCGCCACCTTTCCGAAGGAGGTGCAATCAATTTTGCAGGAGGTCCGGACTGCGATAGGGAAGGCTGCGCCTGAAGCGGACGAGACTATCAATTATCAAATGCCTACTTTTAAACTGCATGGCAACCTGGTTCATTTTGCAGGATATAAAAATCACGTCGGGTTTTATCCGGCGCCATCCGGAATTGAAGCATTCAAAAAACAATTATCAGTTTATAAAGGTGCGAAAGGTTCAGTCCAATTTCCCCTTGATCAGCCTATGCCTTTGGAACTGATCAGTAAAATCGTAAAATTTCGGGTAAAGGAAACGATGGAAAAGGAAAGCTCAAAACAGAAAACTAAAAAATAACCGATTTGGATGCATGAAGACATCTAAAACTGCAGGCAGACAAATTCGTGATTAATCAAAAAGGGTCCGGATAAATAGCCCAACCGTAATCTTCTTTCAACACCCGCAGCTTTGCCATCGCTTCTGCCGACGGAGGGCCTAGCAGGGTTTCATCTTCCTCAGGCTGGTACAATGTAGCGGGAAGCCCAATCCATCCATTCACAACATTCTGACTGATGGTATTTTCGTACACATTATTAATGACCGCGTCTACAGCCTCGGTTGACAAGGCATCGCCATCTAATGATAAGTATTCTATCCTGTGTTCTTTAGGAAGGTAAAGCGCTTCCATATTATTCAAAGCGGGCAACATGACAAATTGCAGTTTAGTATTATCACGAAGATCAACCACTCTTGGAGAGCTGGTCAGTCCGAAACGGATTTCCACCAGATCGGTTAAATGTTGAAAATTGATATCTCTTATCCTCTGATCATAAAAGCATTTGAAGTAGGTTATTTTTTCAATGTCGCCGGTAATGGAAATAGGATGGTTCCCGGATTCCGAATAATGATGGCTGAAGGAGGATTCGGTTGAACTCAGGTTATAATCCTGGGTTTCACCATCACCCCAGTCGACTGTAACCGCCGCGCCATCGGGTCCTTCAATATAAAATTCAAATGGATTAAAGTAGAGATCTTCCAGATAGGCCACCAGGGTAAATGCTCGAGCGAGAACAACCTTCAAAGGTTTGTTCCGATAAGAACGGGACAAATCTTCTAAGATTAATCGAACAGGCGCATATCCGCTTTTTGTAATGACAAGCTGATGATTTGTATTCAGGCCTGGCGGTAGGGTAATCTGATTCATCTTTGCCGCCAGATTATATTGTTTTAGGGTGTCTCCTCCAAGAATGATGGAAGCTTTGGCAGCAGTGGCTTTGCCGCTGCCTTCAAGTGAAACGATTACACTCAACTTTCGATTACCCTTAACGGGTTTTTTAAAGGATGCATAACCAAAGTCGGCAGGTTTATGGCCGCGCACTTCCAGCAACTGGAAATGGATATTGTGCATTATGGCAGGAGCAAACGTAAAGGAAAATTGCAATGGGTTGTCAACCGTATTTCCCAGTGCCCCGGAATCCTTCGGGGCGGCATAAATGATGTAATCGTTTTCGTCCACCAGGATAAAATCCGTTACAGTGTATTTTCCAAAAGCCAGATCAATCGGATTTATAAGAAAATGATTATTCAGAAATTGGAATTGAACTTCCTGATACTCCATTACCGGTTCTCCGTATTGTGATTGAACATTCAACACAAGCTTACTCCCCGAGGGCAGGTTTGTGATCGTTTCATGGTTAGAGGAGAGAGCGGTGAAACCAATGGCTAGTTTTGGCTGGATCGGTTCACTAACATCCTGGCAACTTTGACTGATCATAATCAGGCAAAGCATAGCTAGTGTTGCGAGGGAAATTTTCATTTGCTTTTTACTTAATCCCAACAAAGCTGTGCCAATCCCGATTTTGGCTACAATCGACGGTTGACTTAAAAATAATTGATTACTAAAAGTAGCGGCCTTAATTCCTTAAGGATCCTAGCTGTTATAAAGGCTCATGGTTTTTTCCGGCCCCATCAGGCAGAACTGAACGATCATTTCATTTGCCTTTTTCATCAGTGGTTGTAGCTGATCGAATTCTTCTTTTGTGAAATTGCTGAGTACGAAATCTACCTGATGTCCTTTACTGTACTCACTTCCAATCCCAAAACGCAACCTGGAATAAATCTGGTCTCCGAAAGTTTCTTCAATGTGCTTCAAACCATTGTGACCTGCAGCACTTCCCTTCGTGCGCATGCGGAGGGTGCCGAACGGCAGGGCTATGTCATCAACGATTACCAGAAGATTCTCCCGGGCAATGCCCAGGGTATTGAGCCAGTAGGCAACGGATTTGCCACTGAGGTTCATATATGTGGAGGGCTTGATAAGATGGATCGTCTTTCCTTTGGACCGGAACTCTGCCTTGTCGGCAAGGCGACTGGATACAAAAGTAGCCTTCTGTTGATCTGCTAACTGATCCAATACGAGAAAACCTATGTTGTGCCGGGTTAATTCATATTCGGCGCCAATGTTTCCCAAACCTGCAATGAGATATTTCATTTTATCCCAATCATAATATTAAAGGATGTACCAAGGTCGTAATTCCGAAGGTGGCCGAAGATCATTGACGCACTCACTAATCACTACTCACCCATAGTTTAATTAAACAAAAAATCCCATCTTTTTCAGACGGGATTTTTTGTTAGTATGATGATCTTTATTTCTTACCTCCCTCTTTCTTAGGGGCATCACCTTTTTTAGCATCGGCGGCAGGAGCAGCAGCGGCACCCGGAGCACCCGCAGCAGGAGCAGCAGCACCTTCAGCAGGAGCAGTAGCAGCAGCGGCGGCGGCAGCATCAGTCTCTTCCAGTAATTTCGCGGCGCGCGGAACCTCCACAACGGCGATGGAAGCATGCTTGGGATCCATAAATTCCAGCTTGTCCATTTTCATATCCTCCACTTTCACCGCGTGGTGAAAATCAAGTTCAGAAACATCGACATCAATATGATCAGGCATGTCTTTAGGAAATGCATATACTTTTAAGGCAGCTCTTTTGCGTACAAGCGCCCCACCTTTGGCAACACCAGGCGCTTCACCCACCAATCGCAAAGGTATATTCATTTTTACTTTTCTTCCTTCGGCAATCCGGAGGAAATCAGCGTGAAGAATAATTTCGCTCACCGGGTGAAATTGAACATCCTGCAAAATTGCCTGGCACTCTTCGCCTTCAATATTGAGGTGAACAAAATGTGCTTCGTTGGTGTAAACAACCTCGCGGAAAAGAATCATCGGTGAATAGAAATGAATCTGCTCATCTCCACCATACAGCACGCAGGGTACGAGACCTTCGTCTCTTAATTTTTGTGACCCTGTCTTGCCGAGATTTGCTCTTCGATACCCTATAATCTCAACAGTTTTCATAATTATATTTATTTAGTTTTAAAAAATTACAGTTTAATAAACAATGAGCTGATCGATTCATTGTCGTGGATCTTGCGGATCGCCTTGGCAAAAAGATCGGAGACGGTTAATACTTTTATTTTACTCGATTCTTTCGTCAGCGGAATGGTATCCGCAACCACCATCTCAAGCAAGGCTGACTTTTCAATATTTTCGTAGGCATTCCCTGAAAGCACGGGATGGGTACACACCGCACGAACTGATTTTGCGCCGTTTTCCTGGATGATCGAGGCAGCCTTGCAGATCGTTCCGGCCGTATCCACCAGATCATCGACAAGGATAACATCTTTCCCTTCCACTTCACCGATCAGTCGCATAGACTCGATCTTGTTGGCTTCCCTGCGGTGTTTATCGCACACTGCCAGATCGGCGTTAAAGAATTTAGCGAAATTGCGCGCTCTTTTTATTCCTCCCACATCGGGTGTAGCAAACATGATATCTTTTAGTCCCAGCTTCTTCAGATAAGGAACAAAAATATAGGAACCGTCCAGGTGATCAACAGGAATATCAAAGAAACCCTGGATCTGATCGGCATGCAAGTCGCAGGCCATGATCCTGTCTGCACCCGCCGCCGATAAAAGATTCGCGATCATTTTGGCGGCAATGGCTACCCTCGGTTTATCTTTTCTATCCTGCCGTGCATAACCGAAATAAGGGATGACAACATTAACATTATGGGAGCTGGCCCTTTTGGCTGCATCCACCATGAGCAGGAGTTCCATCAGGTTATCTGAGGGGGCAAAGGTAGATTGAATGATAAAAACATCATGACCCCGAACGGATTCAGCTAAAAAGGGTGACATTTCCCCGTCACTGAATTGCTGGTAATTGACTTCACCCAGTGGTTCACCGTAAGCATTGGCAATCTTTTCGGCCAGATATTGTGTTGCGCGGCCACTGAAAAGCTTTACTGACATCGGGTAATAAGCGTTTTATATCTAAATCTTCTTCGAGTCAATGAAAAATCCCGTCCGTTTCAGACGGGATTTAAAGTTGTCCCACCAGGGCTCGAACCTGGACTTTCCTGAATCAAAATCAGGCGTGTTGCCAGTTACACCATGGGACAATATCCTGCAAAGATCTAAATCCCTACAAAAACCCTTGCCAGCCATTAAAACATCCTGCTTTCAGTGCCATCTTTTGGCAAAAGCGGACGTTCAGGCCGAATTTGGGTCTGCAAAGGTAGAATTATTTTTTAAAAAAGGTAAGGGACGTAGAATAATTACCCTGAAAATTTAAGCTCTCAGAGGTCTTTTTCTTGGGCGAGATTACCGCCTTCCAGAAAACCTTCCGCCCAGAAACGATATTTATCCAGAATTGAAATCACGGCATTTCGCAAATGCCGTGTATTGTTGAAATCGATACTGCCATACATGGTAGTGGCATATCCCTGCCAGATTGATCTGTTCTGGCGCCGGTCATAGAATTGAATCAACAGCGTTCCCGTCTTAAGATTGAATTTCTGCGGATCGTAATTGAGATCTTCTTTTTGGTTTCTAACCCATTCCTCAATATCAGGCTGATTATAACCATTGAATTTTAAACTATCGGAAAACATTTTGAAGCCGATAATCAGGTGAGGTTTGTTCGCCGCCTGGCGATATCCTAAGAATTTCATCCTGGCAATGATGGATTTTTCAATCAGTTCATTGACCATAGTGGTATCATTCAAACCCGCGGGTTTCATGATATCGAAAGTGCGGTATCTTTTGAAGTTCCCTTTATAACTATAATCGTATTCAACAGGAAGTTCTTTATAGCCTAAACACGAAGCCAATAGCGTCAAAAGCAGCAGGGGAGTAAACAATTTCTTCATAGGCCTGAGAGTAATCTTATTTGTGATTGAAGATAATCTAAAAAATCAATACCAAGGTAACCCTTTGCGGAACCTTTTTTGTCCGGGATCATAGTTAAGTAACAACGTTGAGGATAAATAGTTTAAAATGAGCCCGTTTCACAACCCTCCTGTTGGCGGATGGCTTTTTTCTTAAATTTATTTTTTTAGAAAATAATTGGCCATTCATGTGATATATGTGCCACTACAAGTAAAAGACCCTAATGGTTGCCTCGTTCAGAAATAATTTTTAATGTCATTCCCACCCCACTTTCTCACGACAAAGGAACCTTCACCGGACGTGCAAGTTAAGGTCGTCTTAAAAAAAATTACAATTGATTCATTGTCAATTGTGAACTGTCAATTGTCAACTTTTCCCCTCACCCAATCGCGGGCATTGGCAAAGGCTTCTATCCACGGTGAAATTCTATCAGATTTTCGATCGGACGGATAGTAAGGCCAGTTCCAGGGGAAGAGTGACCTTTCAATGTGCGGCATAATGCCAAGATGTCGTCCGTCTTTTGAACAAAGCGCAGCTGTTGAATGTGTTGACCCTGAAGGTGTTCCAGGATAACCTGACTGCGAATACGTGGCGGCTATCGCATACTGCTTTTGATCCTCCGGTAAAATAAATCGTCCTTCTCCATGGGCCACCCAGACGCCAAGGGTAGCACCCGCCATGGTTTCCAGCATAACGGAATTGTTTTTCGGAACGGTGATGTTCAGGAATATCGATTCAAATCTTCCGGATGTATTATGATGCATGGCAGGGTGATCTTTCCATTCCGGATAAAGTAACCCCAGTTCCATGATGAGTTGACATCCATTGCAAACGCCGAGACTCAGTGTATCGGAACGCTTATAGAAATTATCCAGCGCTTGTTTGGCTTTCGGGTTATATAAAAATGCTCCGGCCCATCCTTTGGCGGATCCCAATACGTCGGAATTTGAAAAGCCTCCGACAAATACGATGAAGTGAATATCCGACAGGTCTTCCCTTCCTGACACCAAGTCGGTCATGTGAACATCTTTTACATCAAATCCCGCGAGGTAAAGGGTGAAGGCCATCTCACGGTCGCCGTTGACACCCTTTTCACGAATGATGGCTGCTTTTAGACCGGTAGCATTCCTGCGTTTCGGGTCGATGTTATATTTTTCATAGGTACCATTAAAGGCAGTGGGAAAATTATATTTCAGAACCTGGTGTTTATAATTTTCGAAACGCTCCTTTGCGTATAGCGCAGGCCGTTGTTTGCTGTCGAGCAGATA
>JBDSIM010000040.1:0-20229 GCA_039917935.1 Cyclobacteriaceae bacterium
GCCAGGATTTGATTGCCTCAGGTATATATAGAGCATTCAAAGAATACAAAAGTGAGGTAGAATCTATAAATTGACGTCCAAACAGATTTTGCCCTTACCCCAAATTAGCGTTAAGAATGAAATTCTCAAAAGAAGTAAAAGTTGGCCTGTTCATGATTTCGGCCATCGCACTATTATATTTTGGATTCAACTTTCTCAAAGGAATTGATTTTTTCTCCTCGTCCAATAAATATTACGCTATTTATAAGAACGTTGACAAGCTGACCGAATCCAATCAGATATTTTTGAACGGATACGCAGTGGGACGTGTAAGCGAAATCATTATTCAGCAAAATAAAGAGCGCGTCCTGGTAGAACTTTCCATCGAATCAGACATCGTCGTATATAAGACGTCTGTCGCGGTATTAAATGGTGAACTGCTCGGAGGACGATTTATTCAGCTGATCGTTGGTAAAAGTGATGATATCCTCCAGCCGGAAGATACCATTCGATCAGATGTTGCGAAAGGCCTTGCCGATTTTATTACCGAGAATGCAGAACCCGTCGCCGCAAATCTGCAAACCACCTTGCGAAAATTAAACAGTATGCTGGATACACTGAACAAAAGCGCTGTGATGCTGAATGAAATCTTCGCAGGCCTTAGTTCAACGCCGAGACTTTTGAATAGTTCGATCATGAGCTTGAATGGCAAAGTGGGAGAAATGTCCGGAAAATTTCAAGAAGTTGGCACTAGTCTGAACTCGGCATTAGGTGACTTAAAACCAACATTGGAAAATTTTAAAACCCTTTCCGACTCTTTAAAAAGACTTCAACTCAACGGTACCATTAATAAAGCCCAACAATCTCTGACGAAACTTAACGAAACGCTCACTGTGCTAAACCGCGGAGATAATACCGCCAGCAAACTGATGACCGAGGATACCTTATATGTGAATTTGAATAAGCTTCTTATGAATCTGGACTCTCTCGCCAGTCATTTTAATGAAAACCCCCGTCATTTTATGGCACCGCTTGGTAAAAGCAGAAAAAAAATTGAGAAAGACCTCGAGCATCAGCGGAAAAATGGGAATTAGTTTGAAGTGGCAAGTTCTAAGTAGTTAAAGTTTAAAATTGTTAAGGTTTGAAGTTGTTTGAAGTTCAAAGTTTTTAAAGGTCAAGCACGGATTATTACTTCGATTGAAATCACGGAACCCCGTAGGGTGAAAAATTTTTGTAACCCCGGTTTCAACCGGCGGTCCAGGGTATACTGAAATGTGTGCCATAGAAACCCTCGATCGGGCTTCAAATGAGTTGGCACACGATCACTGAACCTCGATCTGGAGTAAATTTTACGAACAGAACGGCAGACATCAATATTTTTACCGGACAGCAATTGTTGCAGGTTGCGGGTTCAAAGTTTAGAGTTTCACGGGTTCCAAGTTCCGAATGATTTCGTGGCACTAAAAAATACCTATTCATGACGAAAACAGATTTGGAATTTAACAAAAATGAGGATCAACTGAAGCAACTTCTCTTTCAACTTCGGTCGAAGGAAAAAAAAATAAAGCTGGGGGGTGGCGAAAAAAAAATAGAGGAGCAACATCAGAAAGGAAAACTTACCGCCCGCGAACGGGTTGCCTACCTCATTGATAAAGATTCAGAATTTTTAGAGGTCGCACTTTTTGCAGGTGAGGGGATGTACAAAGAGGTGGGCGGGTGTCCGGGCGGCGGCGTGGTAACCGGAATCGGATATATAGAAGGAAGGCAATGCGTTATTGTTGCGAATGATGCTACTGTAAAAGCTGGTGCGTGGTTTCCTATAACCGCGAAAAAAAATCTCCGGGCGCAGGAAATTGCAATGGAAAATCATCTGCCCGTGGTTTATCTGGTGGATAGTGCCGGAGTTTTTCTTCCTATGCAGGATGAAATTTTTCCTGACAAAGAACATTTTGGAAGACAGTTCAGAAACAACGCCCGCATGTCTTCCATGGGCATCGTTCAGATCGCGGCCATCATGGGCAGTTGCGTTGCCGGCGGCGCCTATTTGCCGATCATGTCGGATGAAGCAATGATCGTAGATAAAACAGGATCGATTTTCCTGGCAGGATCATACCTTGTCAAAGCTGCCATCGGCGAAGATATTGATAATCAAACCCTGGGAGGGGCTACCACGCATTGCGAAATTTCCGGAGTTACCGATAACAAATTTCCAAATGACCAGGCATGCCTTGACTATATCCGATCATTGTTTAAAAAATTCGGCGCAAATATAAAAACGGGCTTTGACCGAATCGATCCACAGGAGCCAAAAGAAAATATCCAGGATTTGTATGGCCTTTTTCCTGCAGACCGCGCAAAACCCTATGACACAGGGGAAATCATTAAACGACTTGTTGATAATTCAGAATTTGATGAATACAAATCACTGTATGGGAAAACCTTAATCTGTGGCACTGCAAGAATGAAGGGTTGGGCAATTGGTATTATTGCCAACCAGCGCAAAGTGGTCAAAACAAAAAAAGGTGAGATGCAAATGGGTGGCGTCATCTATTCTGATGCTGCCGATAAGGCAGCGCGTTTTATCATGAATTGCAATCAACGGAAAATGCCTTTATTATTTCTTCAGGATGTGAGTGGATTTATGGTCGGCAGTAAGGCAGAGCAGGGAGGTATAATTAAAGACGGCGCGAAAATGGTGAACGCAATGGCCAATTCAACAGTCCCGAAATTCACCATCATTATGGGTAACTCCTATGGCGCGGGCAATTACGCGATGTGTGGCAAAGCGTATGATCCGCGATTAATCTTTGCCTGGCCGACAGCCCAGATAGCTGTCATGAGCGGAGCGTCAGCAGCCAAGACTTTACTGCAGATTAAAGTAAATACTTTGAAAGCACAGGGTCGCGAAATTACCAAAGAAGAAGAGCACACCCTCTTGAAAGAAATAACTGATCAATACAACGAACAGCTCAGTCCATATTACGCCGCGGCCCGATTATGGGTGGATGGCGTGATCGATCCGTTGGAAACCCGAACGATTATTGCCATGGGAATCGAAGCGGCAAACAACGCGCCTGTCGAAAAATTTAATGTCGGTGTTTTTCAAACCTAGATCCTGATTGAACCGCGATCAAGCCTCAGATTAGCTTTCAAACCCAAAGAAATATTATTTTAATGGTGCCGGTAAATTATTAACTACATCTTTAGGCCTGCCAGAACACCTTTCACTGGCCCCTGAACCATTTTGCCGCAATGGTTCGTTATAGAAAAAGAAAATTTTTACCTTCATGGCAAAAGTGTACTAGATATGGGGATGGAATCAAAGGAATTCAAAGCACTTATTTCACTACTGGATGACGAGGATGAACAGATAGTTACCCATGTTCAGGACAAAATCCTTTCGTTAGGAACCGAGGTGATTCCATTTCTGGAACAAGAATGGGAAAGCAACTTTAACTCGCAGGTCCAGCGCAGAATTGAAGATTTAATCCATACGCTTCAATATGAATTGCTGAAAGAACGTCTCAAGGAATGGTATCAGGGCGAAGAGCAGGACCTCCTCACTGGAATGTGGTTGGTGTCCACCTATCAATACCCGGATATTGAACAAATAAAGTTAAGACAGGAACTGGAGCAGCTTTATTACGAAACATGGCTTGAGTTTAAACCCGATCTTTATCCATTCGATCAGGTTAAAGTCATTAACAGCGTTCTTTTTAGCAAATTAAAGTTTGGCGCCAATACTAAAAATTTTCACAGTCCGGGAAATTCCATGCTGAATATCGTGTTGGAATCCCGCAAAGGAAATCCAATTACGCTCTGCGTGATCTATATGCTGGTAGCCCAGAAACTTAAGCTACCGGTCTTCGGGGTTAACCTGCCCAACCTGTTTGTACTTACTTATAAAGACGAACGGCACAATCAATTTTATATTAATGCTTTTAATAAAGGGTTGATTTTTTCCAAACAGGATATTGAAAATTATATCAACGAACTGCACCTGCCACCACAAAGTTCTTTCTTTGAGCCTTGCACAAGCCTGGAGATCGTGCGAAGGGTATTGCGCAATCTCATTATGTCTTTTGATAAAATGGGCGAACACGATAAAGCGGAAGAAGTAAAGGAGTTGTTGCTCATCATTGCTGATGGCGCTGATCTTGGGGTATAATTTGAATTTTGAATTTTATACTTTAAACTTCAGAGTCTCCTCTTTGATTAATTTCCCTAAAGTCTGGATTCCGTGACCGATTTTTTCACTCCAGGGTTCGCCGTAACTGATTCGAAAGCAATTCTCAAACCTTCCCTGGGAAGAAAATATCTGCCCGGGTGCGATACCAATATTATGTTTCAGCGCACGCTTGTGAAGTTTGTACGCATTGATCTTTTTATTCATTTCAATCCATAAGGTAAATCCACCCTGCGGCCTGGTCACTCGGGTATCCTCCGGAAAATGTTCTGATATTGCCTGTAGATATCGAAGTGACTGGGTATGCAAAGCTTTTCGCAAGTGCCTAAGGTGCAACTCAAAACGCCCGTTGCTTAAAAAATTCGCCACCGCTGCCTGTGTCAAAGTGTTCGTAGATACCGTGTGCATCCTTTTCAGTGTGATCACCCTTTCCTTAAATTTTCCCGGTATAGTCCAACCGATTCTAAAACCAGGGGCCAGAGATTTTGAAAAAGAAGCGCAATGCAAAACCAAACCTTTCTTATCATATGTCTTACAGGTTTTCGGGCGGGTTCTTCCAAAATATAGTTCACCGTAGATATCATCTTCAATCAACGGTATTTCCTTTTTCGCCAGCATTTCCACTAATAATTTCTTTCTTTCATCTGGCATGCAACTTCCGAGGGGGTTGTTAAAATTGTTTACAAATAAACAAGCCTTTATATCAAAGCGAGGAATGGCATTCTCAAGGTAGTCAAGATCAATTCCGGTGACTGGGTCAGTGGGAATTTCCACCACTTTTAAACCATGACTTTCCATTACCTGAAAAATCGCAAAATAAGTAGGGCTCTCGATGGCGATCGCATCACCGGGTTTTGTAATGGCTTTAACACAAAGCGACAACGCCTCCACCGCTCCAGCGGTTACCACAATATCATCTTCGCTGGGCGTTCCTCCCCAGTTAAAGGCTTGCCGCGCAATTTGCTTTCGAAGTAAAACATTGCCCTGAACATGCTCGTAGTGCAGGCAACTCGTCTTTGACTCACGAAGGGCATGCATTACTGCTTTGTTGAGTTTGGCTGCCGGCAGCAATTCAACAGAGGGAGCACCCATGGAGAAATTTAAAATTTTCTCGCGATTGAAATCCATATAGACGCTGTTAATGATCTCATCCACGCTTACCGGTACTGCGTCATCTGGCGGTTCGCTTACTTTTGGAAGTTCCCGAACATGATTTCTGCTGAACTTTACATAATAACCCGATTGCGGACGCGCTTCAATAAGACCCTTACTTTCTAAAGAATAATAAGCCTGAAAGGCTGTGCTTAGACTAATTCCCTGCTCCTTACTGAGGGCGCGAACAGAAAGCAGTTTGTCCCCTAATTTTAAGATCTGTTTTTCAATAAGGGTTTCTATGCGATCAGCCACCTCAACATATTTGTGCTCCTGCCTGATTTCGATCATTGACGGTTAGGTTGTTTAACTGATATGATCAAATTTACAAAAGCGAAAACTGTTTTTCTATGTTAATTAAAAAGTTATCAAACGGGTTTATTGCCGCTTTAACTTAATATCGGGCATTTTGGAGGAAGTAAAATTATTTTCTGGACATTCATCCAGCTTTAAAAACAACCTCTTTTGAGCGCTCCTAACCTTATACCTACGATGTGTCGGAATTTGAATCTTCCTCGGGCCGGCAACTGGATAGCCGCCCTTTTATTTACAACATTGCCACAGGAATTAAAACCAATCTTTCCAAAGACAAGATCAGTGGCACCAATGATTTGAACCCCCGGTATTCTCCGGATGGATCGAAAATAATCTTTGAGAACAAAAGTAATGATGGATCAGGTAATCCGTCGATCTTCACTTTCGACGTAGTAAAAAGTCAGCGGGCAAAACTTTTTGACAACGCATCCATGCCCGAGTGGCAGTAATTTCAATTTGCTTTTACTACAATTCCTTCATAGCTACCTGCGGTGCAATTATTAAACATGTAAGAATCAAGTATGTTTAACGGTCGGATCAAACAGCATTTTTCATGAACATGTCGTAACTTAAATAAGGTCATTTTGATCACTATTTACGCCTGAATACAAAAAAATTAACGCCACTGGATTTAAGTTCTCTAAAATCCAATTACGCAATGGGCACGGAGGAGGCACAGAGTGGCTCAAAGAAAGTCAAAATAATTTTTGTTTGGTTCTTGGGGTCGACGGTCCTTGCTCACCAACTTTAAGACTGGGCGCTTTTTGCAAATATTCAAAAACTTTGTGAACCTTTGTGCCTTCTCTGTGAACTTTGAGATATTGGATTTCCAGGATAACCGCCATTTTTCAAAAATTTCAAAAACAAAAAGCCCTACACATATCAAAGCCGCGCTTACTTTAGCTTTCAAATATGTATAGAGCCTTTACTTTTTTCTACATCAAAAATGACTCTTAAATGATTTTATTCCATAACGCTAAATAACGTTTATAACTTATCCCACCATACCCGTGTATCCAACGCGTTACCGCCCTGACGCGTAATTGCCTCCTGAACATTGCCTGAGTTGATCCCTAATTCTGTATCTGGATAGGTCAGCTTACGAATAAAATCACCACTGATATCCTTTCCAGGAAAAGGATTAGGGGTAAGGGCAGGGAATCCACTTCTACGGAAATTGGCAAATGCTTCGGGACCATTGAGGAATGATGCCACCCAATACTGTGTGTTAATTTCTGCCAACTCATTTCCTGAATTCAAAGGATGGGCTGCAACGTATGCATTAATGTCTGCGTCTGGAATTGCGGACGCCGGCGAATATTGACTCATCTCAAGCATATGGGCCCGGATAGCTTGCTCGTACAATACAGCAGCATTTCCTGTTGTCCAGCCCCTCACTACTGCTTCTGCTAATAAAAGTTTAGTTTGGGCATTTGTTAATAAAAAGCAAGGTGCGTCTACTTTGCCCATCCGGAAACGATCCAATTGCGAATAATCATAGAAGCTTGCCAGACCATCCGCCGAAGCTTTAGCTATTATGCTACCATTATCATAGCCCATAGGCATACCAATTTGGACAGCAGGATCGAACGAGGCTTTTGCAGGAACCTGCTGAGGACCACTCGCAGCACCAACATATCGGACTGCAATTGACTTAAGTCTTGGGTCATTGTTGGTTTTAAGATAATTTACAAAATTACCTGTCAGAAAATAGTTATTGGCTTCCGACCCATTTACAAACGAACCGATAGCGTTAAAGTAGAGACTGGTGTGTCGAACAACCGCACTTCCAGTATTGGATTGTATCACTCCACCCGCTACGGCTTTCGCTACATACTGCTGAGCCTTGGCCTGATCCACCTTAGACAAACGCATAGCGGCCCTCAACATTAATGAATAGCCAAACGCTTTCCAGGAATTAATATCACCACCATACAATACGTCACTTGTTACCAACGGCTTGGATGCATCTAATGCTGCAGATGCCTCGTCCAGCTCTTTCAAAATGTCAGCATATATAGCTTCCTGAGCATCATACTTTGGTAATGAAACGGCATCTATAGAACCCTTTCCTGCTTCAAAATAAGGTACATCGCCGTATGAGTCTGTTAAAATCATGGAAGCAAATGCCCGCCAGATTCTGGCGGAGTGATACAGGTTTGATTGTTTGTCATCGCCTTCCGTCTTATCCAGGACCGCGACCAGCGATTTCATAACATCCCGATAATATCTTACCCAATTGCCACCGTTTCTCGGCTTATTATCCTGATTAAAATTCCCCCCGCCTAAAACGCCACCGAATGGTGTAACGATTTGCTGTACAATAGGAATTTCGAAGACAATAATTTCAAGCGGAAAAGAGGCCTGAACAATTGCATTATTCATCAGAAAAGCTGGATCCAAATTAATCGGCGAAGTCTTATTGACATTGAGCTCGTCAAACCCGTTATCACAACTTGGTAGTGTGCACAAAGGGAGGAGCAGGCAGAGAATATATTTTATCTTTTTCATTTTATGCAATGTTTTTGATGGCATTAAAACTTAACATTTAAATTGAAGCCAATACTGCGGCTCGTAGGCAAACCGGTTTGTTCCAATCCGATCTCTCTATCTGAAACGTTACCAAATTGTTCCGGGTCAATGTTGGGCACCCACTTCTTAAGGATAGCAACATTATTCGCCACAGCACTTAATCTAAGGCCCTTTATAAAATTAGTCTTTGACATGTGTTTTGTGAAGTCGTATCCTATTGAAATTTGGCGCAATTTCCAAAAGCCCGCGTTGTAAGCAAACTCCTCCCGTATACTGCTTGTGTTTACAGTTTCAAAGTAGGTCTGATGAGGCGTTGGAAAGGTATTTGTTTCGCCTAGCTGATTCACGCCATCACCTATAACAAAACCTTCTTCTCTTCCTATCAGCGTGGCCTTGTGCAAACCATGTCTCCATAGGTTGAAATTTGTTTGAGAACCCAAATAGTGGCCTAACTTAAAATCAATCAGGGCGGATAAACTGATACCCCGATAGTTGAATGAATTAAAAATACCACCGAAATACTTTGGTATCGCGCTACCCACTCGGATTAAATTCGGTCCACGCAAAGGCCTGCCATTATTGGTGTCAAATACCTGTCTGCCCTGATCGTCTCGCAGGTACGAGGTTACATACAATCCACCAACTTGTTCTCCAACAACTTGCTTAATGGAATTATTTCCAACATTCCCTCCCACCACGATCTCTCTAACACCAGGTCCCAGATACATTACTTCGGAAGTATTGTACGACCCGTTGAAATTTATATCCCACCTGAAATTTGAAGTTTGTACCGGAACAACGGATAACATCAATTCAATACCATTGTTTCTGCTTTCGCCTACGTTGATTAATTTGTCTGTATATCCTGAAGCGTCAGAAATTTGCGCGGCGAGAATCTGGTCTTTGCTAATCTTATTATAGTAAGTGAAGTCCAGTCCTAAACGATTGTCAAAGAATTTAAACTCCAACCCGAACTCAGCTTCGGAAACACTCATGGGTTTTAAATCGGGGTTAGGAACAGTGCCTGTGGGAATGGTGCCTACCGGTTGCAGGCCCCCACTGGCATTGGGAAATAAATTATTATTAACACCATAAAAAAGATTATTAGAGTATGGTGCAACATCGCCGTCGCTTCCCACTTCAGCATAGCCAGCCCTGATTTTTCCGTAAGACAACCAATTTGGTAAATTTTCGAATGCCTCAGAAAAAACAAAACTTGCGTTAGCCGACGGATACAGAATACTTCTGTTGGCTGGAGATAACGTGGAGAACCAATCGTTACGAGCGGTAATGTTTAAGTATAAAAATTCTTTAAAGGAAATTTCCGCAGCCCCATACAAGGAATTAATTTTCTTTTCCTGTAAATCATAGAAAGGATCTTTCACGCGACCATTCATAACGGTGTATAAATTCTTTACAATAAAGTCTTGCACGAAGACCACGTTCTGGTCAAAGCGTGAGTATCGTTGATTGCCTCCTAAGCTGATATCCATACCAATATTGTTGAACTTCTTGTTCACCCCCATCAGGAAATCTGCATTAAACTCCCTGGATCTCAGAACCTCCTGAGTATACCTTCCGTTGACAAAACCTGGAGGGGCTGGTGAATTTGACGCACGACCAGTCGGATCATTAAAATCCCGATCCCTGGAATAATAATCCTGGCCTATCCTTCCTTGCAGATATAGCCAGTCATTGAAATTATAACGCGCCGTTATATTTCCAAAAAGACGGTCACGTCGGATATTTTCAAAGCGGTCATAAATAGAAATGTAAGGATTCGTTCTGTTTCTAAAACGTGACCAAACAAATTCATTACCGTTGGCGTCAAAGCGTTTTTCCTTTAAAAGATCCAGAGGCATCGAGTTCGACATTGTGTAGACCACCACCGGAGTACTGATATCCTGTCCGGCAATAACAACAGGATTTTTATTCTTTTCATTTGAGTATGCAATATTTCCGGAGACAATCAACTTTTTGTTAATTTTTTGATTAAAGCCCAGGTTAATAGTTTTTCGGTTAAAATTGGTATTGGGTTGAATACTATTGTTATCCATATTGGCAAGCGAAAGATTGAACCCACCATTTTCTCCACCGGACGAAAGCGCTACTGTGTTGGTCCATGTATTACCCGTCCGATAGAATTTGCGAATGCGGTCTCGCACAGGCTCGTAAGGAACTTCTACACCATCAAATAATATTTGCGTCATTCCCGGCTGAAATTTTTCTCCAAAACTCCAGACACCGGATGTTGGATTTGCTGCAATAGGACGAACACCAAACTCACCCTGTCCATATTCATATTGGTAATCCGTAAAATCCAGGGGCGTATCCGAAGTATAGTTCGTATTAAACTCTACCCCTATTCCCCTGGTTGTGCCAGTCGATTTTGTTGTGATCATGATTACGCCATCTTTTGCCCGGGAACCATATAAGGCTGCAGCTGCACCCCCCTTCAACACCGTCATTGACTCAATATCATCCGGATTTATACTGGTGAGACCATCACCGCCATCCGTGCTACCGGTAGCCCCACGACCACCGAAACTGCCCCCAATACCAAAGGTGGTGTTGTCTATTGGTATACCATTAATTACAATCAGTGGACTATTTACGGCACCAAAGGATGATTGTCCACGGATACGAATCTTACTTGAACCAGATGGGCCTGTACCCATGGGAGTAATATTTACGCCCGCCATTTTTCCCTGGAGGCCATTGATAAAGTTTGTGGTACGATTTTCTGTGATCTGCTCAGGTGTTGCACTCGAAGTTGAATATCCCAATCTTTTTGTTTCCTTTTTTATACCCAGGGCAGTCACTACAACCTCCCCAAGCGCTTGAATATTAGGTTGCATTTTTACATCTAAATTCGTTCTTCCTGCAAGCGAAATCTCCTGCTCATTATATCCTACAAAGGAGAATACCAGAACGGCATTCGCGTCCTCCACATTCAAAGTATATTTTCCAGAAACATCTGTGGCCGTTCCGGCACTGGTACCTTTGATCACAATGTTTACTCCGGGAAATCCCTGATCATTTTCGTCAGTGACAACCCCTGTTACCAACAAGGCAACTTCCGTTTTAACCTCGGCAAAATCGAGCGGTTTAGGATTCGTTAGAGAGAATGAAGACTGATGAAATAATCGCTGAATATCACCAGGTGATGATTCGTTTGCTGCCACGGTTAGCAAGCCGGATTGGCTTACTCCGTACTGGTGCAGAAACAATAGCGTACAAAATAGCAGGTAGCATTTTTTCATAGATCAGGGTTTATTTTGTGATAAAATGTTTTATTTGACTCATCTAAAATGAATCCGTAACAATTGCCTCGCTAATGCTAGTCCTAAACAAAAACATAGGGCTTGCCTTTGATATCATCGCGGAAAAAATCCGCGAAAGCACAAGGCTTAACAATTTAAACATTTTGACCGGAATCGATTGCACAAGCAACAAGAAATTTATATGTTGAAACAGGCTCCGTTACAATTCAATCCAACTTCTTAACAAGAAAATGCATTTTCAAACGGGACAATTATAACGAGATAAGATGGTTTTAAACTGATCTGATCAAAATTCATAAAACTGAAACTGTTTTATTCCCGTTTATAACGGAAATTTGATGGACGATATCCAATGTCTGCAAACGATAGATAGGTCAACCCTTGATTAAAATGAATAACCGTCAATCCTATTTGCCCTATATTGCGTTGGCTGTTGTCTGCATCATTTGGGGAACAACCTATCTTGCTTTGCGCATCGCTGTTTTGCATTTCCCACCTTTTTTGTTTACCGCCATCAGGCAATGTACAGCGGGCCTTCTGCTCCTGGCCTTTATGTTCACGGTTGGAAAAACGAACTGGCCATCAAAAGAACTCTTAGCACGTCAGGCGATTGCCGGATTTTTTATGATCTCGATGGGGAATGGGTTAGTAGCCTGGGCTGAAATGCACATCCCCAGTGGAGTCGCCGCCATTATTTGTTCCCTTATGCCGTTATTGGTTATCCTTATTAGCCTAACTATCCACCGGGAAGATAGGCCAACCCTACCAATTATTTTAGGGGTAGTTATGGGATTAGCGGGCATTGTCCTCATTTTCAGTGAACACATCGCAGAGTTTTCTAAGACAGAATATATTGTAGGTATTGCTTTCACCTTCACCGCCGTCGCGGCATGGGCAGGAGGAAGTATCTGGATCAAAAAGAAAAACGTTGAAAGCAATCCATTTGTCAATGCGGGGTTACAAATGTTTTTTGGAGGCTTTCTATTACTTCCCTTTAGCCTGGCTTTCGATGACCTAACCAATATAACCTGGACACCTGAAGTTGGCTACTCACTTTTGTATTTGATTATTTTCGGATCGTTGATCGCCTATGCCTCCTACGCTTACGCCCTGAGGAAATTACCTATGACGCTCGTGTCACTCTATGCTTATGTGAATCCTTTGGTGGCTGTAGTCCTCGGATGGTTAGTACTCCAGGAGAAACTAAACATGCAGATATGGATAGCCATCATCATAACAATCGCGGGAATTTATACGGTGAATAAAGGTTATCAACTCAGGAATGTCTGGAAAGCGCAAGTCAGTCCAGACCGTTGAGAGGGTCATCACTAATTTTTTTAATACATGATCGATACAACCATTGAAATTCGAGAATACAAACCAGAGTATCAGATTTGGTTTGAAAATTTTAATCGGGAATGGATTGAGAAATATTTTGAGATGGAACCTTTAGACTTTGAGATCCTTCAAAACCCGCACGAACATATTATCAAAAAAGGGGGGAGCATTTTCATAGCTTTTTATGAAAAACGCCCAGCCGGAACCGTCGCTCTAAAATTTGTTTCACCCTCGGTGTATGAACTCACCAAGATGGCAGTAAATGAAAACTTCAAGGGGAAAAAAATAGGAAATGCATTAGCCGAGGCGGCCATCGCAAAAGGAAAAATGCATGGTGCAAAGAAAATAATTTTATATTCCAATACGATTTTAACACCAGCGATCTCACTGTATAAAAAGATAGGTTTTACAGAAATCCCTGTTGATGGACCTTATAAACGTACCAACATTAAGATGGAATTGATTTTAACGTGACACCATATCAAAAAACGCAATAATTGAACGAAGGAATCTCAGTAAGAACCTGCAACGCGGCAGATCTTGATACATTGCTTTCCATTAGCATCAAGACCTTCCGTGACAGTTTTGATGAGTTTAATTCTCCGGAAAACATGCTGCTCTATATTAATAAAACTTTTACGAGAAAGGGGATTGAAAGGGAGATGGAACAACCGGGTACCGTCTTTTTACTTGCCTTTGACGGTAGAAAAACGGCAGGTTATGCCAAGATAAAAGCCTCGGAAAATCCTCAAGAACTAACGACCGGATCTTTCCTTGAAATTGAAAGGCTCTATGTTCAGAAAGCATATATCGGAAAAAGAGTAGGCTATATTTTGATGCAAACATGTTTAGCCTATGCGGAGAAAAAAAAGTGCGAGAGACTCTGGCTAGGCGTTTGGGAAAACAATACGCGCGCTATTGCTTTTTATGAAAAGCACGGATTCAAAAAATTTGGTCAGCATGAGTTCATACTGGGCAATGATGTGCAAACGGATTGGTTGATGGAAAAAAAGCTCAAAGTGGAAAGTAGAAAGTAGAAAGTAAAAAATGATGAACCGATTGCATGAGTATAAAGCCACGATAACGTGGAAAGGAAACAGGGGAAAAGGCACTGTGGATTACAAAGAATACGATCGCTATCATGAAATTTCAATTCACGGTAAACCGATCATCAGTGCGTCATCAGACAGTGCTTTCCGCGGGGACGCATCGAAATATACTCCTGAGGACCTCCTGGTATCTTCCCTTTCGGGATGTCATATGCTATGGTACTTACATTTGTGCGCAGTGAATGGTATAGTCGTCGCCGGTTACGTTGATCATGCGGTTGGATGGATGCAGGAAAGTAAAGACGGCAGCGGACAGTTTACTGAGGTAATTTTGAATCCGGAGGTGATTGTCACTAAAAAGACGATGATTGAAAAAGCAAAGGGCCTGCATGCAGAGGCAAACAAAATGTGTTTCATTGCCCGATCGGTAAATTTTCCGGTACACCACAATCCAAAGGTCAACGATAATGAACAAACTTGAGTGGTTTGAACGCCAGTTCGTATTTAATATATCCCCAAGGATGATGCCGTTTTTTTTGAAAAACTGGAAGGAACCCTCGTAAGACTGGAGAAGAAAATAGAAAATCAACCCGATAGTCTGCTGTCTCAAAAACTTGATGGCAAATGGAGTGTCAAACAAAACATTGGACATCTGGGGGAAGTAGATAACGTGGCGCTTAAGCGTATTGATGAAATGTTGAATGGAATCACGCTGATGGCCGCGGCGGTTTTTGAGCCCTCGCTGGATTATAATGCCCTATCAATAAAAGAAGTTTTTCATTTTTTTAAAATCAAACGGCTGGAAAATTTAAGTAGATATAAAACACTGACTGAAGTGGAGCGCTTACAATCTTCGTTTCATCCAAGATTGAAGGTGCGGATGCACCTGTCGACCTCGCATTTTTTGATGCAGAACACGATGACCATCACCTTGTCAGAATAAATGAAATATTAATGACACTTACTTCCTGAAATATGGATTCATGGCTTAAAAAAGACAGGGAAGATATGACTGAAATACTCCGGCATACGGTTAACTTTGCCGAACGCTATTTTGCTCAGCAGGAAACACTTCCCCCTGGAAGATATATTCCAGATATTCTTATGGAAAATCTTCCTGCGAAGGGGATGGGTGCACTTGATACACTGGCGTTTTTTCAAAAAAATTATGCGGATAAAATCACGAATTCGGCCGGCCCAAGGTATTTTGGTTTTGTAACCGGTGGGTCAACGCCAGCTTCCGTTGCCGGAGACTGGTTGGTAAGTGCTTACGATCAAAACGCTTGTGGAAGCAACGACTCCATTGCACCGCAAATCGAACAACAAACCATTCACTTCTTTAAACAGTTATTTGGTTTGCCCCAGGAGTTTTACGGTTCGTTTGTAACAGGAGCTACGATGTCAAATTTTGTAGGCCTTGCCTTAGGGCGTCAATGGGTCGGTGAATTCCATGGCAAAGATGTCAGTAGTGAAGGATGTCATTTCCCTTTAAAAGTGATCAGCGCTAATCCTCATTCCAGTACCCTCAAATCGCTCTCCATGCTGGGTATAGGAAGAAACGCATTGGTGAAAATAGAAACGCTGGCTAATCGCGAGGCGATTGATATCAATAGCCTGGAAAAATATCTGCAACAACATAGCGAACCTGTCATTGTAGTGGCCAATGCCGGAACAGTCAACACCGGTGATTTTGATGATCTCCTGGCCATTTCAGAATTGAAAAAGAAATACAATTTCTGGATGCATGTGGATGCGGCCTTTGGTGGCTTTGCGGCCTGTTCAGAAAAATATGATTATCTAACAAAAGGAATCGATGCTGCAGACAGTGTAACCGTTGATGCGCACAAGTGGCTGAATGTTCCCTACGATGCGGCAATGCAATTTACCAGACATAAGGACTTACAGCTTAAGGTCTTTCAAAACAGTGCCGCATATCTGGGAGATCCCTTAAAGAATCCGGATTTTTTTCATTACACACCGGAAAACTCCAGACGATGGAGAGCCTTACCCTCGTGGTTCTCACTCATGGCGTATGGAAAAACCGGACATCAGGAAATTATTGAACGCAATTGTTCATTAGCAAAGCAATTCGGCGAAATGATTAGTCGTGAACCTGAGTTCATTTTATTAAACGAGGTAAAACTTAACATGGTATGTTTTACCTTAAAACATCCTGACTTGACTTCTGAAATCATCCAGGAATTTCTGAGGGCTGTGCGGGACGATAAACAGGTTTTTTTTACCCCTACGCGATATAAAGGTATACCCGCTGTTCGTGCAGCTGTATCCAACTGGCAAACGAAACCAAAGGATATTTTGATGGCTTATGAAGCCATCAAAAAAGTATATCAACAGCTTTTTCCGAAAGTAAAAGGGAGGCCCATAGCGGGGCATAAAAGTTTTTGATCATGCAGTATTATTCAAGTATAATGATGAAATTCACACCTTTAAAAAATGACTTATGGCAACCCTTACTTCAAGCATCGCTGTTGAGCGTATAAAAAAATCAAGGATCGGAGACGTTGATTTTAAGAACCTGGAATTTGGCACTCAGATCTCTGACCATATGCTTGTTTCAGATTTTGATGGAGGCCAATGGAATTCGCCTTCCATCATGCCCTTTGGGGAAATTCGCATTACCCCTGCCATGTTGTCTTTGCACTATGGACAATCGGTTTTTGAGGGGATGAAAGCATTTCGAACCAAAGACGGCGACATCAACATTTTCAGAGTACAAAAACATCTCTTAAGGTTGAATAGATCGTTGGATAGAATGTGCATGCCGGCTATATCTGAAGATATCTTTATAGGAGGGCTTCAGGCCCTTATAGAAATAGATCAGCTTTGGGTACCTGATGGCGAAGGCGCGTCCCTATATATAAGGCCGTTGGTCTTTGCCACTGAGTCGCGACTCGGTGTAAAAGTGTCAGACAAATACAAGTTTGTGATCATGACTTCTCCTGTGGGTCCCTATCAAAGTAAACCCTACCGGTTAAAAGTTGAAAATCATTTCGTCCGTACAGCAGAAGGGGGAACGGGATTTGCGAAATGCGCCGGAAATTACGGCGGTGCCTTTTATCCTACACAGATAGCCCGCCAGGAAGGCTTCGACCAGATTTTATGGACGGATCACAAAGAGCACCGTTATATTGATGAGGTCGGTATGATGAATGTGATGTTTGTACTTGGCGGCAAATTAATTACCCCACAACTCAACTCCGCGATCCTCGATGGTGTTACACGCGATTCAATTTTAACCCTGGCGAAAGATATGGCCATTTTCCCTGTGGAGGAAAGAAAAATCGCTATGGAAGAAATCAAAGACGGCTTTACAAAAGGAACGCTTACCGAGGCTTTTGGAACTGGTACCGCGGCCGTTGTAGCGCCTATCGCGGTAATTAATATAGGCGGACAAGATTATCAGATACCGCTTGCCGGACCAACGAGTCTCCAACAACAAATAAAATCAAAATTAAATAACATGCGTCTGGGATTTGAACCAGATGTCTATGGCTGGAATTTCCTGATAAAAGTCTGAACATTTCAAAGAGCGTTTCTCATGCCAAATCAAATCTCTTATCGCAGTAATTCTAAAATTACAGTAAGGGATTTTATTGATTTACTCAAGCGGTCTACGCTTGATCTGCGCAGACCTGTTAACGAGCCGGACCGCGTACAAAAAATGCTTGATTTTGGTAATGTTCTGATAACCGCCTGGAAAGATGACGAATTGATCGGCGTGTCAAGAGCGTTAACTGACTTTTCTTTTTGTTGCTATCTGTCAGACCTTGCTGTAGATGCTACTTATCAGCACCAGGGAATAGGTAAAGAACTGGTCCATCTTACCCATGAGGCTGCAGGAATGCAAACCATGTTGATCCTTCTTGCCGCACCTGACGCAGTTGATTATTATCCCAAAATCGGAATGACTGGTTTCCCCCATTGTTTTGTTTTGAATAGAAAAGATTAAAATAAATGAAGGCAGCTTTATTTAAGGGTAAAAATTCCTTGCTTTCTGTCGAGGAGTTTAAGAAGCCGAAACCTGTAAAAGACCAGGTGCTCATCCGGATGAAATATGCTGCCCTGAATCATAGAGATCTCTGGTTGATGCGGGAGCAAACCCAGGATTTTCCCAATGGAATAATTCTTGGATCAGATGGCGCAGGGATAATCGAAGATGTTGGCGAAGATGCCGATCCCTTATTAGTTGGAGGGGAAGTAGTAATCAATCCTAGCCTTGATTGGGGGAGCAATCCGGTGGTTCAAGGTGACGCCTTTCGTATTCTTGGATTCCCGGACCATGGAACTTTTGCTGAATTTATCGCAGTATCCAAAAAATACGTTTTCGACAGGCCAGCACATCTTTCATTCGAAGAGGCGGCGGCGGTACCGCTTTCAGCGCTCACGGCTTACCGTGCATTGTTTACAAAAGCGAGATTGAGAAGTAAGGAAAAAGTTTTGGTCACAGGCATAGGAGGTGGGGCAGCCTTGTGGGCATTGCAATTCGCGGTGGCTTACCAGGGAAGGGTATATGTTACTTCGGGCTCTGATGAAAAAATATCACGCGCAAAAACACTTGGTGCCGTTGGGGGATTTAATTACAACGATCCTGAATGGGCAGATAAAGCTAAACAAGACGCAGGCGGATTTGATATCATTATCGATAGCGCGGGCGGAAACCAGTTTTCAAAACTTATTGACCTTGCTCTGCCGGGTGCTCGTATTGTAAATTTTGGAAGAACTGCCGGAAACATTACCGATATTTCGACAAGATTGTTGTATTGGAAACAAATCTCAATTCATGGTACGACTATGGGCACGCGCGATGAATTTCTATCAATGCTTGACTTCCTGGAAAGCCGGAACGTGAAACCGGTCCTCGATAAAACGTATCCGCTGATCCAGATTAATGAGGCGCTTACCAGAATGGAAGCGGGTGGCCAGTTTGGAAAAATTGTTCTCGAAATAAATAAATAATTTGGTCATGCCGGAATTTGCAAAAACTGAAAAAACATCCATTACACGTTTACCAAAACGAGGGGTATATGACAAAGAAACGGTATACGTTATTTTGGATGAAGCTTTGTTCTGCACCGTTGCCTTTGTGAGAGCGGATCAACCTTTTCAGATTCCCACCGGTTTTTGTCGGATCGGCGATAAGGTCTATATCCACGGTTCGGTCGGTAGCTCTTATATGCGTGAACTTGTGGAAAAGGGATCCCCCGTTTGTATTAGCGCCACATTAATTGACGGCCTTGTGCTGGCGCGCTCCGCATTCCACCACTCTGTGAATTACAGATCGGTTGTGTTGTTCGGCATACCTCACAAGGTTACTGAGGAAGCAGAATTATATAACGTTCTGGAAACCTTCACTAACAAAATGCAACCGGGACGGTGGAATGATGTTCGCCAACCATCCGCTGGTGAATGGAAATCTACCCTGGTAATTTCGATTAATATTGATGAAGCTTCCGCCAAAATCCGCACAGGCCCGCCAAAAGATGATGATGAAGATTATATATCAGAGATCTGGGCGGGAGTGGTTCCCCTGGAATTGAAACGAGGATCCCCCATACCCGACCTGCGTCTCAAGGAAGGTATCGCTATACCATTGTATCTATAAATATTTGTTTAGCAGAATTGATGGATCAAATCACCAGGCTGGCAGCCATTATTCTCTTTTGGTCCTGCAGTTCATCACAAAAAGATGAACCCGGCCATCCTTTTGATAGCACAGCCAATGTATATGAATACGGTTTTGATGCGAACACATTTGAAAGTTACCTGCGACTGGATAATTATCTCACGGGTATAAAAATTCCCCTGGAACAAATACAGGTTATTGAAACAACATCCGCCATTGTAGTGAACCCCACCATTGACCAACTGAATGCGATGACAGAAGATTACGGGGAAGACGACCTGGCCAATATTTCAGATGACCAGGGTTATTTTCAAAGCAATGCCAGACATATTCTTGACTCAGCTTCAATAAACATCATTGAGGCTGAGAAGCGTTTTATAAAACTCAATGGCGATAAAAAAAGCTGGGTACTCGACATCCGGAAGGAGGGGGCACCTGCCTGGAATCTTATACTTTTTAATATCCGGAAAGAACCGGAGATCATTCCTGCCACGGACCTGACCCGGAATAAAATAGCCATGTTTTTCGATCTGAAAGGAAACTGATATTTAACTTTCTTTGACGTAATCTCTAAAAGATTTTTTTTTAAACGATAAAGATTTTATCTTCTGCGCTCAATTAAAAACTATGGAAAAACAAACCCGCAGAGCCTTCGTAACCACGGCTGTGGCCCTTGGAAGTACTGCTGCAGCCTCCGCCCTACCGACTATGGAACCTAAAAATAAAAAACAGCTCGTTCATCATGTTTAC
>JBDSIM010000041.1:0-9849 GCA_039917935.1 Cyclobacteriaceae bacterium
TAATGTGATGCCTTGTTTTTCCTTCAATTGGATCTTAAACTCTAAATTTTCCATTGACTTTTCGGGTGCGAGTTCCGGTGTGAGTTCGAATCTGTTTTGGCTCCAGGTGTGAGTATAGGTGTGAGTAAAGTTTTACGCGACTTTAGCAAAGAATATACAGTTTATAGAGCTAAAATCGCATACTTTTACTCTTTCTGTAAAGATAGTGAAAAGAAATGATATAGATATGCGATTCCCGTACAGACTACATAAAACCGCTTTTTCGATATGAAGAAGCGTTTTTTTTGTTTGCCAGTGTAACAATCAGTTGAACAAACCTTCCAATACTATTCTGAGGATTTGAGGCAGGCTATAGCCATAAATCGACTTAGCCGTCCGGGGAACCGACAAGGGAAGGCATCATCTCGAATATCCATTAAATGCCAAGTGCCCGAAAAGTAAAATTTGCCTGACGGAGAAAATGAGAAAAGATTGATCAATTATGAGAAAAATAAACAGACTGGAAAGCTCCCCCGACATGTTTTATAAAGCCACGATTGGTTGTGGCGTGATAACCTCTCTCTAAATTACTTCCCTTTTTCAAGTTCAAAAAACATTTCGATAAATATCCCTTCGAATGGTAACCCCTACGCTGAATCTTAGGCATGTTTAGAGCATCTCTGATTTTCCAATTAAAACGTAATGGGAGAATAAGGTAGAGTGGAAAGAACCAACAGGCCTACACCAATGGGGGCTAGAACTGCAAATAAGGTTGGCGCCAGCAGAAGTTTTTCCTTTTTAACCTCCTGAATCTCTTGCAAGGATATCGTATCCTCTATATTAGAACCATAATGTTTTCGTGAATTTTCAAGTTTAAATGTTGCCGAAAGGCTATCCTTATCAATAGTCTTTACTTTGATCTTGTATGCCAGACCAGTTTTTAATACGACCACATATTTTCCATCAGGCTTAAGATTCGCCAAAAGAAAGTCTGAATTTATTTCTTTGCCCTTCGTTATGCTCTTGCTAAAGTCGTGACAAGAGGTCATCATACAGAATAGCAATAACATTGTAATTCCATTTATGTTTCTCATAATATTCTGAGGTTGTTTGTTTAATTCTTTCGATAAACCAGTAGCGTTGGACAGGCTATTCAATCGCTAAAAAGGTATAAACAAAATTATTAATGAGAATGAAAACCGGCGATTAATTATCAGATACATCCCGTTGATTACCTTACAAAGTTGCACTATGATTGGTATATCGTGTTATAACAAATCAATCAAATGTTATAACATTTCGATAGTTGATTTCAGGTTCCCGGAGCGCTACTGGCTAAGTCCCGGTTCAATGACGTCCACCATTAGTCCATCGTTATTGACGGAGGATCGCGTGAGACATGAAGTACGAAGGATTCGTGTTCCGATCGGGCAATCTTGTATGATTGTTTAACAGCGCTTCCGGATCATAGCTTTAAACCTTTTGGCTTACCCCCCGTAAACCGCTCAACTAAAACTGAAAGTATAAAAATGAGGAGCGGAACATAGCACAGAATGGCAAACAAAAATGCCCGGCGTTTTGCCCTTGTAACCAACAAAATATGATACAGCGCTAGCGGTATAACACTGAATAAAAGAGTATAAAAAATGAATGCTCCTGCGTGCTGGAATAAGAATTTAAAACTATAAGTTGATTCATCAAGGTAACCAATAACTAACTCATACTCAAGGCGCGTATAAGGAGAACTATTGGTTGCCATTTTTCTGAGGGTATTTGAATCGTCATCATTTGATAATGAGTTTTTACTTAATCAATAAAAAAGTAGCCTAACCATTCCTATTTCTTTTTCGATTAGATAACAGAGAATGTAAACCCCATCGAAGAAATTCGGCGTTTCTGTTGGTATGTTTTTTTAATGGATATCAGAAATACTTTACTATGGCCGCAACAAAAACGCTTAAGAAAAAGACCGTACCGAAAAACAAAAACTTCGTGACCAGGGCGGAAGATTCGAGCAAAAAGCGCAAGAGCCGTGGCGCAGATGAAGAAATGGAGTAACCCATTGCCGGTTCCTTAACTTTATGATCAAGGTCGAGATCATCCGTTAAATCATCATGGTGCTAACTTCCTTCTTCAAAAGATTATTGGTCAAACCTAATCCGGGGAAGCTCCTAAACCAAAAATCAAACCTTCAATTAAAATCATCCTGGGTAATCTGTTTCTGTGCATCCGTATCTGAATCGCCATCAGTGTACATGGAACAATCCAGCCCCATATCCAATCCATCACTCGGTCTCTTAAAATAACCTTTTCCGCAACCTGTTTCGGGATGGTCATAAACTTTTACCATGTACTTATCCCAGATAGGTCGGGCAGTTTTTACCCCTGATCCAAACACCCATGAAGGAAAGTGAATACTGCGCTCATCGCCGCCCACCCACACTCCTGTCACCAGGTTATGGGTGATGCCTATATACCATCCGTCTGATGCATCGTTCGTCGTTCCGGTCTTCCCGCCTATCTCATTATCCTGTTTCAAGGAGTTGCTTAATCCCCCTGAGGTGCCACCCACTTCTTCCACTCCTCCCTGCAGCATGTAAACCATTTTAAAAGCTGTCTTTTCGTCCATTGCCTGGTGCGTCTTGGGCACAAAACTTTCGATCACATTTCCGTTTTTATCTTCAATACGTGTAATAAGAAAAGGTTGGGTGTGAATTCCCAGGTTAACAAAACTGCAGTATGCCCCCACCATGTCATGCAGGGAAACATCGCTTGTTCCAAGCGCCAATGAAGGCACGGGATCCAGGGGCGTGGTGATCCCCAGCCTCTCGGCAAAGGAGACTACGTTTTGCGGCTTTACAATATCTATCAATTGCGCGCTGATGGTATTTTTTGAACGGGCAAGCGCCTGACGCAGGGTGAGCTTTTCACCTGACCCATAGTCTCCTTCTGAATTCGGCGGATACCACGTGCCACTGGAAACTTTAATCACGGGGGAAATATCCAGAAGCTGATGACATGGGGAGTAGCCATCTTCAATCGCCTTGCCGTAAACAAATGGTTTGAAGGTCGATCCCGGTTGACGCGTTGATTGCCTGACCAGGTCGTATTTAAAGTACTTGTGACTAATTCCACCCACCCATGCTTTTACCGCACCGGTTTCAGGGTCCATCGACATTAATCCTGATTGTAAAAAACGGTTGAAGTAGCGCAGCGAATCCATTGAACTGAATAATGTATCCCTGTCTTTCTTCCACGAAAATACCCTCATCTTTTTCTTGATGTTCAGCATGATATCGACAGAGTCTGAATCTTCGCCGTATTTTTTCACGAGGTCTTTGTAGGCAATGGTCCTTTTCTTCTTTCGATCCAAAAAACCTTCGATCTCTTTTCCTTTTTCATTTACCCACGGCTCACTGCCCTTCAATTTCCACTGGTGGGCAAAGTCGCGTTGTAAGACGGACATATGTTCTGCCATGGCCTGTTCGGCGTATAATTGCATACGACTATCGATGGTTGTATAGATTTTCAATCCCGCTTCCAACAAGTCATAACCGTGTTCTTTGCTCCAGACCATTAAGAATTTTTCGAGGGCAGTTCTGAAATAAGTTGCGCTGCCGACATTCTGGTTGCGAACCAGATATTTCAGTTGTATAGGTAAAGCTTTCAGCGAATCGTACGCCTCGCGTTTATCAATGTAGGCGTGCTTAAAAAGTTTATACAAAACCTGGTTCCGCTTGCGCAGGGAATTGTCAGGATTTCTATAAGGATTAAACCGCGATGGATTCTGAAGCATTCCAACAAGCACCGCAGACTCCTGAATATTCAGGTCAATGGGTTGTTTGCTAAAATAGGTTTCCGACGCAACCTTAATCCCATACGCATTACTGCTGAAGTGACTGGTATTTAAATAAATGGTTATGATCTCTTCTTTGGTAAAGTTTTCTTCCAGCTGAATCGAAATGATCCATTCCTTCGTTTTTTGGATAATTCGCCCGGGTAATTCACCCAGTCTGGAAAGATGACCATCTAATTCAGGGTTTAACGTATAGAGGTTTTTGGCGACCTGCTGCGTGATCGTACTTCCTCCTCCAGCGGAATTAAAAGTAATGATACCCCAGAAGACCCGTGGATAAGCCCAAAAGTCCATTCCAGCATGGTGGTAGAAACGATGATCTTCAGACAAGATCAAAGTGTTCACGAGCTCCGGTGAAAGCTCTTCGTAATTTACCTGACTGCGGTTAAATCGAAAATAACGACCCAGCGAAACACCATCGGCAGAGATCAGTTCAGAGGATAAATCATTCTCTGGATTCTCAATCGCAGCGTAGCTGGGCATACCACCAAACAATCCAAAAAGATCAACGCTTACTATATAAACGTAGACGGGTAAACCGATCAGAATACAAAAAAAACCAATCCATATGGATCGGATTACTTTTCTAAACCACGGTATTTTTAATTGAAGACGACGGTTTTTTTTCCGCGAGGTTGTTTTTTTTGCAGGAGCGTGTGTTGCCATTCAGGCTTGGGTGTTTAATCTCGATTACTACTATTCAATTATCACAGGTGATCCCCTTAGCCGGGGAAGGAATAGTAAAGAGTCAGTTTGAGGTGATTGGGTTTCTGTTCGATTAAATAGCCAAAAAATTTACCTGAATTTAATATTTTAGAAGATCATTTATTGTTTTTACGGTTAATTCGACTTCCGCCACGGTAATGGCGCCTCTTTTTTCCACTAATCGATCTTTAGAAATTGAACGTATATGGAACACCAGCATCTCAGAATCCTTTTTTAAACCGTTCATTTTATTAGGGCTTAATACGGGATTGCCTTTATACTTTTTGATTTTGGTTGTGAGGGGAATTACGATCACCACATTCAGAAATTCATTCAGCAAGTTACCACTGATGATTACCACAGGTCTGAACCCGGCCTGTTCACTTCCTTTCGATGGATTCAGGTTTGCATTCCAGATTTCTCCCTGTCTCATTATTCCCAATGCCTGAGATAATCATCCATACCTTCTTCTGCTATCAGCACCACATCTTTATCAGCAGATGCCTGCGAGTAGGATCTTTTGTATTCAGCCCGTTCCAGGTGCTCCAGATACAAACGCAAAGCGTTTTCGATAAGCTTGTTTTTTGGAAGCGCTAACGCTTTCGCCTTTTCTGCCAAAAGTTTTAGCACATCATCTGGTAAAGTGCTGGTGAAGGTGGCCATGGAAAATTCTTTTTCAAAGGTATAAAATATATGTATCTTATACAAATATATTTTGTATGTATAAATTCTCTTTACAGAATCTATTGATCAATAGATAAGAAGGCCGTTGGGGGTTGGCCTTTGGCTCGTAGCAAATACATTTCGATGGATGCCAGTCAAGACAGGAATGGAACATAATTTTTCCCCGGCCAATATCTAACGAATTCCCGCCTGATACCCGCCTCAACTAACGTAGCAAACCCATGCATCTTTTACGGGCAAGCTGACCTGATGCCGGTCTGACTCAATGCATCTCCACATCACAGGTACCCAGGCCGCCACGGTAATAATTAAACTGGACGTTCGGGTGATCCGCCAGCAGGGACATAGGAACAGACGTGTCCTGAAATTTTTTTGAGATCATCAGTGCCGTGAGGCGTTGTCCGAAGGGGTTATCGTGTTTACCCGCATGCCAGATAGAAACTTTTTCAGCCTTCCAGGTTTCGACTGGCCCCACGGTAATAGCTTTAGTGGGAACCATGGCTACGTTACCACCTCCGGAAGTACGTGCGTTTTGCGCAATGGTGATGGGATGTAAATCAACAACCCGCGTAGCAAGCCTGCGGAATTCGGCCGGGGACGGAGGATGATCTTTAAACTCCTTTTCACGCTTTGGCGGATCATTAAAAGCCCAGTGTTTGATATCACCCTGACCCCCTTGCATAATGGCACAACGAACACCCTCCCAGGTTTTGCGAAAGCTTTCGGTATCGGCTTTGGGAAAATGTAAATTTTTATCCGGCATCACAAGTTCTTTGCGGATGCGGCTAAAGCACAGATCTCTGTCCGCCTTCTCAAACGATAGGGGATGATCGGCCGAAGCTTCTTTACCATTGATGAACCACTCATCCATTCCCCAGAAATGAGCGGATTTTACTGACAGTCCCAACTCATTGACTATACGCGCCACAAGGGGTAGTTGTTCCGTTGGCCCGATTGGTCCGCAAATTCCCACGGGATTATCCGGAGTGGATAGTTTCCAGGCTGTAATGTATTCCAGTGCTTCTGCGAGATAGAAATCTTCCAGCGTGTCATAGAAAATAACTTTGAAACCCGGGCGTGAAAGTTTCATCATTTTTTCTGCAGTGAGTTGTGCGGCTTCGTGAATGATGTCATTGTCGAGGGTTGTGTAATCCCACCAGTCGGGGGCAATGGAGCTGAGTTTGCGTGGCATATTTTTACTGTCTATGGCTTTGAAATTGAATGGATGAAACGATCGTCTTTTCAGACACTGTAACCGCTGTCGAGTTGGTGTTCATAGTTTGCGTTGATCGTATAATTGTTTCCCAGTTCTTTTAAAGGATCTGCTTCTTCCGCACCAAACCCATAATGCAGATGCCTGCGCCATCCTTCCGCATGGTCAAACTTATGCGACATGCTTCCTACTTTTCTTGATATATCATGCATGGTTTGCAGGTAGGAATTTAGTTTCTGGCTTACATCCAGCCATTCTTGCTGGCTATTGTGTGCCCTCAACGCCTGCAGTTTTGTTTCATAAACAGAACCTGTGTTGACAAAGGCGCCGGGAATGATCGTTCGCCTCAGGTTATCGGTGAGGCTATGGGGCAAAGCATGGTAGACAATGCAGTCATTATTTTCTGCAGGCTTAGGTGGGGAAGTCTTAAAATTTCGCATGCTTCGCGCGAAAGTAGCGGATACGGCTAAACGACAAGTGTTGATGTGATCTTCCATGTAGTCTGCCGGGGAGTGAGTTAACACAATGGATGGTCTCACTTCCCGAATGAGTCCCGAAACCCGTCGCAGTGATTTCAGATCGTACATGATTTCCATGTCGTTGCTGAACGGGGGATGAAACTCCGCACCCAGTATCTTCGCGGCTTGCTTCGCTTCCTTTAGCCTTATTTTTCTAATCGTAGTAGCGCTGTATTGGGTGCTCCCGCAATTTCCAGCAGAGATATTCATATAATGAATTTCATACCCCGCTTTTTTTAACAATAGAAGGGTACCTGCCATCATGAATTCGATGTCATCAGGATGTGCAGCAATCGCGAAGGCGGATTTCATGACACTTTCAGAGTCACAGATTTGCCGGTGGAGGCTGACTTATCTGCAGCAAATACCACTTGATGCGTTTTCATGGCATCGGCCATACTGGTGAGTGGCATTTCAATTCCCTCCTCCAGTGATTCAAAAAATTTATTGAATTGGGTATGGTAGGGGTGATCTGCCACATCACCTGAGTCCAGCATTTTCATTGACAAGGTGCTCCATGCGGATTTATTTGTACCCAGTTTCATCGAATGAAATTTATTGTCCAGCAGGCTTCCCTCACTCCCACACAGATGCGTATTGAAGTAATAGGGTTGGAGACAGTCAACAATGGCAGCGCATTTACCGATGCGTCCGCTTCTGAATTTCAAAATGGTGACACTACTGGTGGTATACTCATAGGGTTCAAAAATTTTGCTGCAAGAGCGGGTATCGTAACTGGTGACTTCCGAAACGTCAGTACCCATGCATAGCAGAAGCGCATCCAGTGCGTGGCAGCCTGCCGTGAGCAAGGAACTTCCTCCCGCATCCTTCCTGATATTCCAACGGTATTGTCCGTACCAGGGACCCAGTCCGTGATAGTAATCTATTTCTCCGTAATGCAGATCGCCCAGTAGGCCATCATCAATCACTGCTTTCGTGGAGAGAAACTGACTGGAATAACGGCACTCAAAGCACACACAGGATTTAACACCTGCCGTTTTCACTGCGGCCTCTATAGCCTGACAATCTTCCCAGGATAGGGCGAGCGGTTTTTCAATGATGATATGTTTGCCTGCGCTGGCCACAGCCAGGGCCTGGTCCTTATGCTGATAAGGGTAGCTGCAAATGGAAATAATATGCAGATTCTTATCTTTTAGCATGGTGTCCAAATCAGTGTAAGTTTTAATTTCGGAGCCGTATTCCCGGCTTAGTTCGGCATCATTTAAATTCCGCGAGGAATAGATCGCGGTAACCTGCGCGTAGGGACTGGAATTAATGGCCGCGATATGTGCGGTAGCTACCCAGCCATAGCCAATTATTCCAACATTGTATTTTTTCATAAGTAGTGAGTTTGCCCGCTATCCGCCTTTTTAAAATAGCCGATTTGGTGGAAGGAAACTACAAAGAATATTGATTGATCCACGGCGGGAACTTACAAATCTCACCATCGATGTGAAATTCTCAAAAAATAAGTCTATCGGACAAATGAAGAGTTGGAACAAAGAGGTAGTGCCAAAACGAGCTTTAAACTTTTATTTCTATTACCGCGATTTACGCCACCGGTCTCTGAGGTATGAAGCCTCTAAGTTTTGATTGGGTGACCCGTGATCGATAGGGTACACGGATAAAATAACAATTGAGTCCGATAAGAATCATGGAGTCAGGTAAGTTTTTTACCATCCGGAAGGGAAGCACGTAACACCGATGTACATATTTGGTCATGAATGGTTTGCACTACAGCGCAAAAATTCGTAATTATAAGATAAGAATAGAAAAGAGGGCTTATCAGGCGGGCGAAGATTTAGCCTGCTTTTTTTTGGTGTACCGGTTGGTATAAAACGTCAAAGGTTGAGTTGTCGGCGGCGGTGATCAATTTGGAATGACTATGACAAATATTTCTTAAAGAAGTTTGCGCATCCTGGGTAAAACCACTTTTCGGGTAAGCACAGAAAAGTTTGAAAGGTTCAGTTTCACAAAAGCGGTTCCACAAATATTCCAGGCGCACAGTCGCGCCACTATGACCCTTAGCCCACAATTCTGCCACCATCTCTCCGAAGGCACGAACTTGCCTGTTACCCCTGCGTCCTCGAGCCAGCAAGCCAGATATGAGATGATTAAAAAGGATTTCGTCCGGCCAGCCGTTAATAATAAAGTGCGAAAGTGTTTCCTGGGAGTTGAGCGGTATGTACTGGTCGGTTAAGGTAAGGGAGAATAAATCAAAACCAATATTTCTTAAGCGGTTATTCAATGCACTAAGATGTTCGGTGGTAGCAATAATAATGACGCAATCACCTGAATTAAAACCGTTGACTACAAAGCCTTCCAATAAATCCAGAAAAACGGCATCATTTTCATAAATCTGGAGCACATGATCGCATGGCGCGATTTCCCCCCAGAATGCCTGTGTGCTTGCAGTAATCCAAGTCTCTTTTTCTAAAGTAAAATTCATCGCCTTTGTTAAATCCAGATTTAAGTCTTTTTTATGTTCTAAATATCCGCAATAATTAGTAAAAGTCAATAATTTAGTTAAAATCGTTGGGTAAAATTTTTCTCAAACTTATTTGTCTCTAATCTCAAACTTATTTGTCTCAAAAAAAGTCTTCCGGATAATTAACGGTGGCTATTAAAAACCCATTTATTGCCATATTTACAAGCCCTCGTATAAGGAAAAAAATCATACCACACCGGGTATTACTAATTTTGACCCCTAATAAAAGGTCTCTTTTTTGTCGCCTGAAATTATCTGAAAAAGAAACGCGCGTGATGTAACTAGTGTTAAGTTAACCATATTATGACGTATTACTTTATTTTGTATCTTTGTAAAACCCAGTTTACAAATGATACACTATACTGTCAGATTAACAAAAGGCGAGGTAGAGGAACTTCATAGCATC
>JBDSIM010000042.1:0-4872 GCA_039917935.1 Cyclobacteriaceae bacterium
CTCCGACTTCTTTGTCTTTACGAATTTGACCAAAAACCGGATAAGCTGTGAAGTATTTTTATTCCGAATGACACCAGTGTCGATAAAAGCCTTAAACAGGTAAGCAAGTTGGGAAACCGAAATATCAAAATTCAACTTGAAATCCTTGTCCAGTCCATGCTCTCGTAAATCGGGTAATGTGAGCAATTGTTGCTTCTGTCTGTAGTAATCAAGTTCATGAGAGAGCCACTCCGCCAGTTGCACATGGATAGGTTGGAAATGGCGATCGAACGCAAGGTTTTGCAAACATTGTTCCTGGTAACATCCCTTAAGGAACCATGAAACAAGATCGATCCGGTCAGATAATGTCTCACAGTTGATCAAAGCCTTTTTTACAAATCCCGTATAGTACTCGAAAAACTCGCCGGCGTTATAATTACAATTGACCAGTACCTTACAAAAATCCTGGCGCAGCAAATCAGGATCGTTTATGGAGATATCGACGCGTAAAAGTCGCTGCTGAAGGTGCCGTATATAGTGCAACTTTTGATAGGACACCACTTCAAGAGCTCGGAAACTATTAACTACGAGATCAAATAACTGCGGATCAAGTGAACTTGAGATGAATTTTTCGCGCAGAGAATCAGCCGATCTACCCAATTCAAATAAGGCATCCTCTTTAAGAAAATCGGGCATCTGGCCATTGTCGTCAAAAAACTCAGCGAACTGGCTTTTAAAGGTGTCGTGAAGATCAACCAGCAAGTTTTTTATAGCAGCGAGCAGGCCTGCCGCTTTAGGTCTGGCGGGTGGATGAATTTTGTTAATAAGACGAACTAAAGATTCCTGGTGAAAATGAAAATACCGCCGGACCTTTTTCTCTTCTTCAGCAGAAAGGACCAGTTGATTGAAGGCTTTTTTTATTCTCTCACATTCAAGGCCTATCGAATCCAAAATCTTCTTTGAGTCTTCACCCTTGAATGTGGACAGCGCAAGAACCTTCCCTATTAGGGATTCAATATTTTCAAATTCACACCTCAAGCCGGATATTTTAATCCTGTTCACCTTCAGACTGGCAGGCTCAGGGTACAAAGATTCAATTGAGATGTGTGTCTGGAAATACTATTTTACAAGTAATTCCATACAGCTTATGATGTATCTTATAGTTCAACAGTCGCTTAATCCGGATTATTATTCAATAATTCCTGGGCATCCAGTTTATTAATCAGTTCTACTTTATTTCCGACTCCAACCTTGGAAAAAATATTTGAAATATGCTTGGTCACAGTCTTATCCGAAATATTAAGCTTGTCACCTATGATCTTATAGGGAAGTCCTTTGATAAGCCATTTAATGACCTCAACCTCCCTGGAAGTCAAATGGTAACTTTTACAATTGTCTGTAAAAGCACATCGTTTTGGATTTAATGCCCTTGAAACCATCAGGCCATTATCGGCAAGGATGGATTGATAGGCTTTCGATACAACGGCCGCTCTGTGCTTCTTTAAATTAGAAAGAATAGATTCGATTTTTATATGCAGCTCTTCCATTTTGAATGGTTTTTGAATATAGTCGACTGCCCCCAATCCAAGTCCTTTGATCCGGTCTTCCGGCCCGGCTTTTGCCGTTAAAAAAATGAAAGGAATATGGGCATACCGATCCATCTCATAAACGGATTTACAAAAGTCAAAACCATCAATCTCATCCATCATCACATCCGAAATGATCAGTTCAAGAGACTTTAATTTTTCCATCCGATTTAAAGCTTCCCTCCCATTTTGTGCAATGGCAATGTTATAATCACCTTTCAACTTCTGAATCAGAAAATTCATCATTTCAGCATTATCCTCAGCGATCAGGATAAATGGCTTCCCTTCGTTGTTCAAACTTTCCTGTAACAACATCTGATTAAATGCAAATTCCACATCCCCGGCATCATTGCTGATTTCCTGGGAATGAATGGCCTGCCCATGATACAACGGTAACAATACTTTTATCTCCGTACCAATTCCGGGTTCACTTTCAAGAATTATTTGACCATTAAGGTCTGCCACAATCCTTTTAACTATTGAGAGACCCATTCCCATTCCTTCTGAATTTTTCGCGTGAACGGAAAGTTTATAAAACGGATCAAAAATTCTTTCATGAAGTTCCGGGGGAATTCCAGGGCCCGTATCCTTCACGGAGAATTTTACTTTATTATCCTCTTTCACCAGAGAAACGCTCACAGAGTTGTTATCGCCGGAGTATTTAACCGCATTGTCCAAAATATTATTAACAATCCGGTCAATTGCTCCAGGATGGGCCTTAACACAAACGGCGTCTTCCACCTTCGATTGAAACTTTACGTGCTTCTTTTTTGCAGCAGTTTCAAATAAAACAAGTTTGGCGCCCAAAAGCACGGAGAAATTTGATACCTGGTCATGGTTATACATGCTGAAACCTTTTTCGTAGGATTCGACATCAAAGAAGTTGACTATATCAGCCGTCAGCCTTCCGATATTCCGTTTGATAATATTTATCTCCTCCGACTTCGTGTTCTTCTGAATGTAATCATCCAGATAATTATTGATCAAAGTGAGTGGTGTTTTCGTTTCATGTGCCAGGTTGATGAAGGTGGTCTTCCGTTCCTCCATGATCTGTTCCAGTTTTCTTGTGCGGAGTTTTACTTTCTTTCTCAGGTCCCTGTTTAATTGTTGGAGATTTTTTTCTGAATCAAGGAGCTTCTGGTACTCTTTCCGCGATTGAGTAATGGCAGATCGCACATAGATGATCGTCATCATCAGAAAGCCTGCATTTGTAACGGAATGTTCGAGCACCTGGAAATCACCGAAAAAGATTATAACAGGCAAAGCTGCCCAGCAGACCATTGAAATATAGGCCACGATTGCATGCTCATACAATGGATCATTAAAAACTTTGCCCTCCTTCTTGGATTGGTTGAATTTCATTTTTAAAGCGCGGGCTGTGTAATAAATGAAACCTACTCCATAAAAAAATGGAATGATAACTGTAAGGCGCGAACTCAACTTCAAATCTCCCGTTAGTAAATAAGGAACTACAAAAAGAAAAACAAATGGAAAAAACAAAAAGAACAAGAGACCATATGTTGCAAAGAATTTTAAATGCTGAAGGTCGAAGGCCTTGTAAAAATAATACACTACATACATCGACATAGTAAAGCCAACCAAGTAGGCTAAAATGATTTGTAGCTTCATAGGAATTAACCACCCAGGATCGGGAAACAACCCTCCGCAAACATTGTATGCAATTAGAAAGACCAACAAGACCAGATATTGGAGCCTGCTTTTATCGCCAGGCCGCTCCATGAAATAGATCGCCTGAAAGACAAGCATCACTATTTCAAACATGGTTATCAGGAATGTAACCATGTGCATTTCAGTATTTAAGAAATACATAAAAATAAATCTTACTCACAAATCCATCCGTAATTCCCTGGAAGCCAGGAATCGGAAAAAAAATCAGACTTTCCTTAGATGGTATAGTGTATATGAAAGATCAAGCGAGTGGAATATCTCGAAACCGAACTTTTTATAAAATGGAAGATTTTTCTCCATTGAGGTTTCCAGATAGATAGGTCTTTTTTTCCGTTCGCATTCATTGATCACGTCCTGAATGAAAGCACTTCCGATGCCTTTATTCTGACGCTGGGGATTCACTCCGATAAACCACAGATAGGAAAATGGTTGTTTGGGATGGTTGCTTTTAATCATCGATTCCCGTTTTAAAACTTCACCTACGCGGTCAATTCCAATGACGGATAAGGCAAGTTTCAAATCCCAAATAAGAGTGCGTAAAGAAGTACGTTTCTGGTCGGGGTGTAAGATCAAAGCACAGGCTTGCTGATCATCAGAAATCCAAACTTCACCGAAGGCGTTACAGACGTTGAACGAATAATCCATTAGCCCCTTTATTCGTTCCCGTCTCTTCTGATCCTGCTTCACTACATAATTGACGCTTTTATTGTCGTCAAATGCTTTTTCAAGAATTTCAATTACCAATTGATTGTCGTCCGCGTTCCCTCTCCTCATAACTTCGAATTGGTTAAATACTAAGGCTCTTTCTTTTGCTTGAACTTGAAGTCAAGTAGTTTTTTAGGCTCTTCGTCAAGCGCGATAGCCAGGAGGTACAAGGTAGGTATGGTAAGTGTCCGTTCGCCGCGCTCGATTCTTCCTAAATGACTCAGTTGCAGACCGGATCGATAACAAAGCTCTTCTTGCGTCAGGTCTTTAGATTCTCTCAGCTTCTTAAGATGTTTTCCAAAGGCTTTTATATAATCCTGGTTCCGGGGTCGTCTCATTGATCATTTGATCGAGACTAAGGTGGGGAAACATAACTTTTTATGTTAGCGTCAAAAGGTGCTAATTGCGATAAAGGCGGTGGGCTTTAAGGAAATTGCTGGTTTAGCTGTTTGCTCAGATCAGTAGACAATGGGTGGCTGATCCTTGCCCACCCTGTTTGGTCATCTGGTTATCCTTCAAGAAAAATATCTCTCCCTAGTTGGTATAAACTTGTGAATATCATAAATGCGACTCGTTCAACTTTGCTTCATGATGATAGTTTATGGAGCGCGTGGATTTGAAACAAATTGAGGAGCTATTGAACTTGCCTAAGAACCTATCCATTCCCTTGTTCGATCGATTCATAACGGAATTTCTGAATTCAAAGGTGGACCGAAAGGTCGCCATCGAAGAACTCGACCGTATTCTTGCTTTTCTTCAAAATCATGCCCTCACACTATCGCTTCACCTTAAGCAGAAGTACCTGTTGAACCAGGCCCACAGACCTCTTACGGAAGACGCAGCATATTTCACAAAACAAGAACTGGCAAACAAATACCGGGTAAGCATAAGAACTGTAACGAACTGGATCATA
>JBDSIM010000043.1:0-4126 GCA_039917935.1 Cyclobacteriaceae bacterium
ATTTCGGGCACAGGTCCCTTTACTTTTTCTTTGATAAACAATCCTGCCCCTGGGAAAATTTCAATCAACAATCAAGGTGTTGTGACGACCACGGCTGCCCTGGCTTCAGGATCGTATGTTCTTGATATACAGGTAGCGAATCCCATAGGGAATGAAACTTTCAATGATGTGCTGACTATCAACGTAAGCAATACTGCAATACCACCATCCAACCTTTCGTACTCAGTCAACGTCTTGACAATTAATTCGGGCGCGACAGGAACAGCTGTTACACCCATCATTTCCGGAACGTCGCCTTTTATCTTTTCTCTTACTTCATCGCCGGACGGCGGTGCTTCGATCACGATCGATAATAATGGTATAATAACAACGAAGTCATCTTTGGCTGCGGGAACCTATAAATTGTCAGTTAATGTGACCAATAGCGCAGGATCCGGAGATTTTCCGGACATCTATACGATCAACGTTAACCAAGTGAAGGCAGTAACTTTTACAAATGATGTAAAACCATTCTTCACCCAATATTGCTCAACCTGTCACACGACGGGTCCTCAAACGATCTATACTAATTACAACAATGCATCAAGAGACATCAACCTTATTCTTGACCGCGTACAGCGAAATCAAGGCTCAGCAGGATTTATGCCTAAGAACGGCGCTCCATTAAGCACAACGCAGATTCAAATATTGAAGGATTGGCTGGAACAGGGTTTGCTACAATAGATTAACAATAACATGAAGTATATATATGTCCTCGTTCTTTGGGTTGTCCTGATGGGTTGTTATAATGACACCGAAGAACAATTGTACGGTGCTGCTGTCTGCAATCCTGAAGATGTTACGTATTCGATGGACGTGGTTCCGATTCTATCCAACAGTTGTTACGCATGCCACGCTCAGTCGAATGCACCTGCTAATGGGGCTGGAATTGTGTTAGAAGGATATGAAAAAGTAAAAGTTGCGGTTGAAAACGGTTTGCTCATTGAAAGCATTATCCATGGCCCAAATGCTTCCCCCATGCCAAAGAATGCTCCAAAACTTTCGGATTGTAAGATCAATACAATTAAGAAATGGATTGAGGAGGGTGCATTAAATAACTAAGATATGGAAATGATCAGATTCAGCTTAACCCTGTTTTTTATAATATCGACGGCGTCAGTTTTTGCTCAGGACGATCTTGATCAATTACTGGATGAAATAGAAAGTAAAGAAAAGAAGAAGGAGTATGTCACCGGTGCATTTAAGGCCACTCGCGTTGTCAATCTTCCATCACTTGAAAAGAAAGCTCCCGGTGCGCTTGAATTTCGCATATCGCACCGATTTGGGCCGCTGAATGGCGGGGCTTACCAGATATTCGGGCTTGATCAGGCAACCATGAGGCTCAGCCTGGAATATGGTATCAACCGTTTTTTAATGGCCGGATTCGGGCGCAGCACCTATGAAAAAACCTTTGACTTTTATGCAAAAGCTACCATCCTCCAGCAGCAAACAGGTGTTAAAAACATCCCTTTTTCATTCCTGTATTACTTCAACACTGCTATTAATGGCCTGAAATGGCAGGACCCTTCACGTGAAAATTATTTTTCTTCACAGCTTTCTTATGTCCATCAGCTCATCATTGGCAGCAAATTATCTGAAAGCTTTTCCTTCCAGCTATCACCTACGCTGATCCACAAAAATTTACTACCCGGCACGCAGGACCAAAACGGTGAAGGATTTTTCGGATTGAATAATTCTTATGCAATTGGTGCAGCGGGAAGAGTTAGAATAACAAAACGAACCGCTTTAACAGCTGAATACATTTACCGTATACCACCGAATGACACACAGGCGCCCTCGTATTCGCTGTTTTACAATTCACTGTCAATTGGCTGTGACATTGAAACAGGCGGACATGTTTTTCAATTTCATGTCAGCAACTCACTTCCCATGTTCGAACGGGGTTTTATAACGGAAACCAGTAAGAGCTGGTCAGACGGGGGTATACATCTTGGATTTAACATCACACGCGACTTCACCTTAAAAAGAAATACAAAATGAAAAAATTGTTCTTTCATAAAACGCACCTTTCAGTTCTGCTGATCCTTATTTGTTGCGGCGTGTCTGTCGCTCAGGCCAGATACCAATTAACAAATAGTTCGGTAATGTTTTTCTCGGAGGCGCCTCTTGAAAACATCGAAGCGAAAAACAAGGATACCAAAGGCATAATTGACATTTCCGCACGCACTTTCACCATCCGGATGCCAATAAAAAGTTTTGTTTTTGAAAAAAGTCTGATGCAGGAACACTTCAATGAAAATTACATGGAAAGTGCCAAGTATCCCAATGCCACTTTCAAAGGCGCCATTGATGGGAAGTATGATCTCAAGAAGAATGGTTCCTATCCTGTTACGGCGACGGGTGAACTTGATATTCATGGAGTAAAGCAGAAACGTACGATACAGGCGATTATAGAAGTCAAGGATAAATCCATCAAATTGACCAGTAAGTTTAAAGTCAGGCTTGAGGATCATAAAATAGAAATTCCCACGCTGGTCTTTAATAAAATTGCTGAAGAACTGGACGTTACCCTTGAAAGTGATCTTATAAACATGTAACCAACACTACTTAAAAAATAGATTTATGAAAAGGATGAGATTATTTTCCATACCGGTTTCTCTTTGCGCGATCTTGATTGCTTTCACGCTTTCAAATTGTTCGAAAGATGATCCGCAACCCGCGACCACCGGAAAAATTGGTGGTAAAGTAACTGCCCTTGCTACAGGGGCCGCTTTATTAGAAGCAACGGTCATTGCTTTTGATGCGGGGAACAACGCGCCAGTTGGCATCACCAAGACAAACAATTCAGGTGATTATTCTATGGATGTACCAGAAGGTAATTATTTCCTGAAGTTTTACAAGCAAGGTTATGAGTCCGTGCCCCCTGCTGGAATCCAACCTGTACCTTTTTCAGTGACGATCGGACAGACCGCGTCCCAATCGGCGGAAATGTCACCGAGTCTCTTAGCTAACGCCGGGTCTATCAGTGGAAAGGTATCGGTGGGAACAACGGCACAATCGGGAGTTTTGGTGATTGCAGAAGGCAACGGTTCCGCGTATTCTGCCGTAAGCGACAAGGATGGAAATTTTAACATATTTAATGTTCCTGCTGCAACCTATGAGGTAAAAGGTTACGCGGCTGATTTGTCGTCCAGTATCGCATCAGCGACTGTCACGGGAAACACGGCCACCAATAATGTAAGCGTTACGCTTAGCCAAGGTGCATCCGGAAGTGTATCCGGAACATTTAAAGTCATTTCACAAACTACCATCGCCACCCCTCCGGTTAACATGGATATTTCCCTGGTTCACCCGGTCACGAAAGAAACCGTCCCCGGTCTGTCGCAAAGCCTTCCTTATTCTTCATCCCTGACATACTCTTTTTCAAATGTTCCGGATGGCACTTACGTTGTTCGGGCGACCTATGCGAACGATTATATCGTAATTGACCCCGATTACATTACCAAGTTCGGCGATTACAAAGTAACGATTACCGGTGGCACGCCTGATCTTTCTTCTGTTGACATTGTGGCAACCAGTGCTGTCTTATTAAGCACTCCTACTAATGAGATGAGCACTACGGTACCCATGGAAACATCTGCAACCCCCACATTTCAGTGGACTGCATATGCCAGTACAAGTGATTATGTGATTGAGGTAACGGACGCATCGACGGGTAATGTCGTCTGGGGTGGTTTTACCAATAGCGGCGGTACACTGACAAAAAACATAACCATTCCGAGCAATACTACTTCCATAACATTTAATTCTGATGGAAATGCAAAGAGTGAATTGATTTCCGGGAAGGTATATCGCTGGAGGATATTCGCAAGTAAGAATAATGTTCAAAGTGGTTCGTGGAATCTCATTGCAGCAAGTGAGGATCAGGAAGGGTTGATCAAAGTCAAGTAGAAAGAGAAAGTAATTTGTATTATAAGAGCCTGCAGATTTGAAGCTGCAGGCTTTTTTGTTGTGCGCCGTGCATGGCGGATAACTTGGTGGTGAAAGTCCACTATGGGGGCCTGTAGTCGCCAACCATTAGCTAAAGGCAAGGGTGTCCACTGTGAGGTGGAATCTGAAGGAAGCC
>JBDSIM010000044.1:0-21368 GCA_039917935.1 Cyclobacteriaceae bacterium
TGTATGGTGCGAGACTTTGCTTGAAAGTTGAGTCATCTTCATGAAACGTTGTGGCAATTCTCGTGGCAATTTGGTGGCCACTGGCACCCTACTGGACTTGAAATTCTATCCTTGACAAGGATCTACAGTCCCGTAGTTATTCCTCCTCATCTGGCAAGTATATGCTTTCCTTCTATTTTTTCCTTAATCTTGATCGTTCAAAATATTGAGAAGGTTCTCTCCCAATAATTTTCGGGTTCGTCTGCTTTGTATCAAAAATCCCTGTAGGGGCGATGCATATGGTAGCCCCCGGTTTTAACCGGGGGTTTTCGTGCATGAAGCAACGTGTGCCACAGGAAAGATACGTAAAATCGATGCGCTGTCTGGCACACGGATGCGCATTAGAGCGGGCGAATCACCTCACCCTATCTACGGTTTAGAAATACCAAATGCAAATCACAGAGTTAGGCGGAGGAATTTGTTTTCTTTTTGTGCGAGTTCAAATGTTGGCAATATGAATTTCGTGAGTGCTTCTGAAAGCGAGCTAAAGGTTCACGGAGAGTCTCGAGTAAATTACCTATATCGGGCGCGGGCCATAATGGTGTTGGCTGAAGGTGCGCGCGGCTTAAACCGATTTTCAGTTGGAAAAAACTTCGCGAAAGTTTAGGAATTTTGTGAAGTTGCGGGTAGGACTGCGCGAGGTCCTGCACGTTGCAGTTGTTTTTATTATGTTAGGACGCCATACACTTTGCCAGGAATCGGAGTTGTTTACCGGATATAACACTCCTACAGTCTATAAATTCAATTCCTCCACCTTTTGCGCATAATCATTTTTTCCGAGTCGCAAAAGCAACGCAGCAAATTCACGGAGTATAAAGAGATCTACTTCATCTGGTTGAGTAGCCGATTGCAAGGCAGTATTCACCGTATCATAGTAATAATCAAACCCTGATAGGGAAATGGTTTCAGCCATACCCGATTTATCCAGCGCGATAAGCATCTCTGCTGCCTGCAGGTTGGTATAAGAAGGTCGTAAGTGCGGCTGGTAAAGTGCCGATATAGCAAACCGCAAAACCTTTTCCGCCATAACCTTATTGTCAGTTTCGATATAGGTGGCTGCGAGTGAATTAAACGATTGCCTTATCGGCACCAGCATCCGCACGAAATGATCTTCGTAACTAAAATATACGTCGTCTCTTTTTAGGTTACGATAGTCTGCTTTTTCAACAAGGTTTTCATACATCAATGCGGTATTGATTACCACTTTTTCGGTGATCGATCTTTTTGGACCAAGGCGATAAACTTGTCCTTCCTGAACGAGGTAAGGCGCGAGGTTAACACCCAATGTATTCATTGAAGAAAAGTTGAAATAAATGGGCCTTTCCCACTGATTGCTGACAATAAGATCAAGAATAGCCAGCATATTTTTTGACAGGTAATTTTCAGTCACATACAACGTCATCTCCTCTGGTGTTATCTGGTCCTTGCCCTGCTGAATTGTCAAAACCTCTTTCCCCGCGCTTACCTTCAGGGTCCTCGATGGAAGAATATGATAAGGCTCACCCGCAGTGGAAATTTTTCTCAAAGCCGGATGTTCATTTTTTATTAATTGCAGGTACTGCTTCACATCGATTCCGGATTTTATACTTTCCTGAATGTACAATACGTCGTTAGCGCCATATTGGCGATAATCCTTTTCACCCAGTGTCAGGGTAAATGCTGGCGATTCATAATAAGTTTTTCGCAGCTGATTGATATACCAGTCAGTGTTCATATAACTCAGCACCATCACCCTTACATCGGTTCGGTACCCGTGCACTTCCTGCATATACCACAAAGGGAAAGTATCATTATCCCCCCCTGTAAATAGAATAGCATTTGGCGCGCAGCTAGCCAGGATGTTGCGCGCGTTGTCCACCTGAAAAGTGCGGCCTGACCTGTTGTGATCATCATAGTTTTGGGATAACATCCACAGTGGAACGCAAGTAGCCAAACATGCTGAAAGAATAATTCTTGACCGGCGCCTGAGAAAAAACGTGATGGAAACAAAACCTAATCCGATCCAGATACAAAAGGCGATATAAGATCCTACATATATATAGTCTCTTTCTCTGGGTTCATTGGGAGTGGAATTCAGATACAACGCCAATACGAGTCCCGTGATAATAAATAGAATCGCGACGGATAGAAAGCCTTTCTTGTCCTTGTGAAACTGACATGCAGCGCCCAGCATTCCGATAAGAAGGGGAATCATCCAATATTGATTTCTTGCCTTTTCAAAATCGCCTGCACTTAACCTCTCCCACGGCTTTAGCCAATCGCTGTTTTGGATATCACTTTCCCTTCCGGCAAAATTCCACATGAAATAGCGCAGGTACATTTTTCCTAACTGATAGGTGAACATGAATTGCAGGTTATCCGCAAACCCGGGTTTATCCTGGTCTTTCAAACCGGTCACAGTCCGGTAGGTTTCGATATGGTCTGGATCGTTGCTATACATACGAGGCAAAACAGTTTGTCGGCCGTCGTATTGGTATTGTGGCAGCGTTCCTGCGAGCGAATATGAATCGCTGTTTTGATAATAGATTTTCTTTTTGACATCCATGCCAATAATCGATGCATCAAAGTAGGGCCCGTACAGCAGGGGGCTGGAAGGATAAGATTCCCGGTTCATATATGCCTTGATCATGGGAAGATTCTCAGGATTTGTTTCGTCAATCGGGGGATTGGTGTGAGAACGAAGGAACAGCATGAGGTAAGGAATAAAGCCCAGGAAAAGAAAAACCATCGACCATAAAACAGGTGAATACCTCTGGTATTTCCCTATGGCAAATCTAAAAAGCAACACCAACGCAGTGACAAGAATTACGGCTCCGGAATAGAAAGGAAGTGGAAAATGATTGATGAAAAAAAGATCAAAGGAAAAGGCTAATTCAAAAAAGCCAATCGCTACAAAGCGGTTAATGAATAGAACCAGGGCTAGCCCACATAAGAAGGATATGAAACCGTTTTTGAAAGTCACGGTTTTCCCGTGCGTATACCACAAAAAGGGCAAGACGGGAAGGGCCAGCAGGCACATTGGGTGAATACAATATGACATTCCAGCCAGATAAAAAATCAATATCAACCGCCTGGACCTGATCGGTTCAGGAAGTGCTTTTCCCGTAAGGATCATCCACACCAGCAACAAAAGAAAAAAGGAAGCCGCCCCATACGTTTCCGCTTCCACAGCAGAGAACCAGAATGTGTCAGAGAAAGCAAGACATAAACTTCCGCCAAAAGAAGATGCTGTAATCGCTGATTTTGCGTGGCTCTCCGAAGGAGCCAGCAAACTTTCCCCTAGATGAAAAATAATATGGTACAAAAGCCATACGGTTAGAGAAGAAAAAAGGCCACTCATCAGATTGATGGTCCACGCAACTTTGGTAACATCTCCAAAGGTGAACATGGTAAATATCCGCGCAATCAACAAAGACAATGGTGTACCCGGTGAATGGGGAACCTGAAGCTTATAGGCGGAAGCGATGAATTCGGAACAATCCCAAAGGCTTGCGGTGGGTTCCAGGGTTACAAAATAGGTAATGCATGCCGCGAGGAATGCCAGAAAGCCGAAAGTATGTTTAACCGGATTTCCGTTTACATTCCGTATCAACCCGGAAGATATGTTTTCATAACCCAGAATCCCGAAAACAGGAATGAGAAATCCCATCAGCAGGATAGGCGGCGCAATCCACAAAGTCAAGGTGCCAAATCCATTAGGAGCGCCGTCAATTGACATACATAGGTAGCCTGTCGCAATGAGCAATCCTCCAGCTGCGAAAATTAAGGTGTCTTTTTTTGAAAACATGGGTGGTTCGATTTCTTGCCCAATCCTAAGGATTAACTGTTATGGAAATGGTTAAGAAATGTAAAGGAGTGTTAATACAAGGTTAAAAAACCACAAACACTCACTGCGAATATTTAAAAAGCTTATTTTTATTCCATGAAGAATAAGCATCTCAGGCGGGTAATTCTTTTAGGGACGGTTGTTCTCACAGGCCTGCTGATCGTTCAGATATATTGGTTCCGCAAGGCATTCAATATCGCTGAAAAGCAATTTGATCACACGGTTCAGGTAGCCCTTATTAAGGTAGCGGATTCTGTATCGGCCGTAGCGGAAGTGAAAAAATTGTCTTCGAATTTCTTTTTCGTATCCACGGCCAGCAGGCTAAATGATCACGTGCTGGATAGTCTGCTGAAGAAAGAATTTCTAAAGAGGAATATGACCATCGATTATGAGTTAGGCATTTACAATGCTGATGACGATACCCTTGTCTATGGCCATTATGTTGAAGCCACTAAAAAACAGCTGCTTGATCAGGCATTTTATGGTGTTGAGGAAAACGCAAGAGAAAAGAACTTCGCGGTATATTTCCCTCGTAAAGAAAGTTATGTTGCAGCCAGGCTCGATGTCTGGATTTTTTCCACTATCGTTTTGCTGCTGATGATGGGATTTTTTGCTTACGCGATCACTTCATTGTTTCGTGAAAAAAAGTTTGCTGAGTTAAAAAATGATTTCATCAACAACATGACCCACGAATTTAAGACACCCGTTACCAACATTGGTATTACCGGGGAAATCATCCGGAAAAAAGTAGGTGGTGAGGGGGATGTAAAAGTTTATATTGACATACTGCTAAAAGAAAACGAAAAACTCCGCCACAAAATTGATGAAGTTTTATTAGGATCGACCCTGGATCATATGAAACAACCCGCTTTGCGGCGCGTTGACATTCATCAGATTATCACAGACTGCGCCGACACTTTTCAGTTAAAAGTCCACGAACGAAACGGGAACATCCGCCTGGCTTTTAATGCCAAAACCTCTTTCATATTGGGTGACAGGGATTTGCTGGTACAGGCGATCAACAACGTCATTGACAATGCCGAAAAATATTCGCCCTATCCTCCCCACATTGTTGTGAAGACAACCGATCTTCACAACGGAATTGAAATTGATATTGTGGATGAAGGTATTGGAATCGCGCCACGAATGCACGAGAAAGTATTTGAAAAATTTTTCCGGGTGAAGGAGGGGGACGTTCACAATGTTAAAGGTTTTGGTCTTGGACTGAACTTTGTAAAAAATGTTATTCGCTCACACAAGGGGCAGGTAAGGCTTTTCAGTGAACTGGACAGGGGTACCGAAGTAAAAATTTTCCTGCCAAAGGGATGAACAGAGATCCGCAGATCATGTTGGTAGAGGATGACGAAAGTCTTGGTTTTCTGTTGAAGGATACCATGGGTGGCTATGGATGGAAAGTTGAACTCTATCAGAGTGGCGAAAAAGGATTAACCGCTTTTCACAACAAGGCTTTTGATCTTTGTATTCTTGATATTATGCTTCCCCATAAGGATGGATTTGAGCTGGCTAGTGAAATCAGAAAGTACAATCAGCAGGTACCCATTGTTTTTCTTACTGCAAAAAGCCAACAGGAAGATCGCATCCGCGGATTTCAGATCGGTGGCGACGATTATGTTTGTAAGCCTTTTAGCATGGAAGAATTACGGTACAGGATTGACGCTATTTTAAAGCGATCGCTGGGAATAAAGACACTGTCAGACCAGGCGTCCATCATGAAAGTAAGCTTCACCACCCTGGATATTAACAACCTGACGCTGGAAAGTAACGGGGAGACGACCAGGCTTACCTATAAAGAATGCCGGTTATTGCAGATGTTCTTCCGGCATGCAGGAAAGCTTATTGAAAGAGATGTTTTCCTTAAAGCGATATGGGAGGACAATGGATTTTTTGTCGCCCGAAGTATGGATGTTTTTGTTTCCCGGCTGCGCAAATATCTTAAAAGCGATCCCGGCTTGCGAATCGAAAATATTCGTGGAGTAGGGTATATCTTAAAGGAATTGAATTGAAAGTTGTGGATAAAAAAACTACTTCAATGAAACCCTTTCAGGATTTTCATGAGAACCTTTTCTTCATCAGTATGGCCAGATTTGTGGTCAGGTTTTTCAAGTGCGTCTAGTTCGCTCAGATATTTTGTGAGGTTGTTCTCCTCATATAACCTGATCAAACCTGGATGAACATAATATTTACGGCACACTGTTCGCGTGTTGCCAAGTTTTGAACTTACCTCATCCAGCGCTATGAGAATATTCTGCTTACACATAGTCTGTGTTAAGGCCTGGCCCATGGATTTAAAGATCCGGAGAATATTTAGCGATCCTGCCCAAAGTCTAAAATCCTTGGCGCTGAAATCCATTCCCGAACCCTCTTTGATATATTGGTTTACCCTGCCTGAGTCGATACTCTTTCTTGTTCCGTCAGGGGCATAGTATTGAAATAACTCTTTACCCGGTATGTCCCTGCATTCCTTCACAATATTTGCCAGTTTTTTATTCTTCAGGGAAATATTGTGATAGATTCCTTTCTTCCCTTTGAAGGAGAAATTCATCTCGCTACTTTTAATGACAACATGTTTGTCTTTCAGTGTAGTAAGGCCATAGGAGCCATTCATTTTTTCATAGCCATAGTTGCCGATGCGGATATAGGTCCTTTCCATCAGGAGGATAACGGCCGCAAGAACCTTTTGTTCGCACAAGTCTGTAATGGAAATATCTTTTTCCAACTGTAGCCGGAGCGTTGGTAGCGCCTTCCCGAATTCATACAACCTGTGAAATTTAGTTTCACTCCTTACTTTATTCCAAAGGGTATGGTATCTGTACTGTTTTCGTCCCCTGACATCGAAACCGGTCGCCTGAATGTGTCCTGACGATTTATAACAAATCCAGACGTTTGTCCAGGCAGGAGGGATGGCTAATTTTTTTATTCGGGTCAGGTCTTCAGGATCCGTAATCCTCTTTTCGCGATAATAAAAGGTGAAGCCATTTTTTGACGGCCGCCTTGAAATGCCTGCAGCCGTATCTTTGACATAAACAAGGTCAACGGCAGCCGCTGCCTGCTCATAATCTTTGTCGATGGTGAGAAATTCTTTGTGTGAAAGTTCTAATTCCCGGTCCTCAGCCTTCATAATAATAGGTGGTTTCCGGGGTACGAATTTCTGGCATTTTAATAAAGATAATCATAATGGATGAATCCTTCACCTGGCTCGCACCGGGCTCATCGTTTAATGGCTTATAAACCAGCTCTGCATTTACAATCATTGTGATAAAAGCCGGCCCCGATACATTAAGTCAGATGCATAAGGTAAAAAATTGTAAACCCGGTAAAGGCTGTAAAAACTGTGAGCACCACCCACCCAGCCATTTTCCTCTTTTCAACTTTGTACCACAGATACACACCCGTAAAAGCAAAAGCGATCATGGAGAGGGAAGCGATATCAAACATGAAAGCCCATAAGTGATATTGAAATCCGCCTCGGTAGCCATGCAGCCTGTGAAACTGGTGCATAACCGTAACAAAATCTTTTTTTCGGACCGTTGTCTGTACAGAATCAGACCCGTTTTCGATGACTACAATTGTTTCTGTACCAGGGTGCCTGAAGGTTATTACCGTTTGATTAGGAGACGGGTTCTGAATGCCGTATTGCCCATGCACGTCCAAAGACGTTTTTAACAGGGTTAACAATTCATCATTACCAGCCTGTTGAATACCCGGAATGAACTTAACAAATGTTGTCGAGGACGTTTCATTTCTTTTAAACGTCTCTTCCAGCGTCATTACAAGACCCGTAATAAAATACATTAGAATAAATGAAGCCAGTACAAAGGCGGAGAACAAATGCAACTGACGTATTTTGTGAAACATTTTTATTATCCTATAAAATAAAGTTGAAGCATCCAGCCTAAAGAAACAAGCATGCCAATTACAAGCACATACCAGCCTGCTTTCTTATCGCGCCTGCCCCGATACCACAAGTAGATGCCACCGAGAACTGAAAATATAATAAGGACAACAGCCATGCGGGAATACCATTCCCAGCCATACATGAATGCCGCGTTTGGCACCATCCCACCAGCATGTAGCGAGTTAAACACAGGCCAAAAACCTTTCCGGTTTTCGACCACTTTTGCAATCTGCCTGTCAAATGAATAATCAATGACATAGCTTTTCGCGGGCTGTTCAAGGACGAAATGAAAGACGCCCGTGGAGTCGTGCCACGTTTCCCACGGGAGTGGCCACCCAATCAACGATAATGAGTCGCGTATCATTTCAGAGAGTAGGAGGTCATCGGAATAATTGTTGGTAAGGTTGATCGCTCCTGACCATGATATTTTTTCGCCTCCCCCTTGCATGAAAGAGAAATGATGATTGAAATTCAATGAACTCGTTCCTAAAACGCAGAGGTACCAAAAACAAATGAGGCCACTGTATAAATGAATCTTTAAAATGACAGTTTTTAAGGGCATACAAAACTAATGGTGGCGAGATAAAGAATCAGGTAAACTTCTTTTTCGACTTTCATTTTTAATGAAAGAAAGATGCTGCCACCTGGGAATCAGCGTTCGTAAGGTTTTTGGACAACTGGTCAGACGCCATTTTTGCTTTCATTGTGTCGCCTGTTTTATTGGCTATCTCCATTAATCCGCGAAGTGATTGGTTTCTGCCTGGTGCTTTCTGCAATGCTTTTTCAAAGCTTCTCAGGGCAGCTTCCGGCTCATTGATGGCCACCAGAAATTCGCCATAAAATTCGTGTGTGGGCTTAGCAATCTCAGGTGGACCATAAAAATAACCATTCGCTTCTTCCAGCGCGATGGCATTCTGAAAATGTTTTTTTGCCTGCACGTTATCTTTGTTTAAAAAGGTTAACAATCCCGTCAGCTCTTCCTGTAAAATAGAGGCCTGGCTTATGCCCGCCTGGCCTGGCAAACCTGAACCTGGCTTACATAGCGTGATACCCTCTTCGGCAAGTTTCAATTGCTTTGATTGGTTAATGGCACTTTTTATTTGCTGAATTATTTTACTGAGTCCTTCCTTGTCGTTTTTTCTGAAGGCCATCAAACCGTTGAGGAAATAATGCAATGAACGGATTTCAACTCTTAAATCTTTTACTTCCACATCCTCAAGCGCTGTCTGGCTCGACCAATCGTTGGTTTCGAGCAGGTAATGACCACGCATGATGACAAAATGATTCCGTGCCTGGGCGGAGGGCAACTCACGTGTTAGCGTCAGTTGGTTTTCCAATACCTCCTCTGCGCGGGCGAACTTACCCTGCTGGAGATACCCATACTCAAGCCACCAGTGTCCATGGTAATTGAGTGCATTGTTGTTCAGATTTTTGGCTTCTTTGCGGTCAACTCCCGCTTGCCAGGAGATCTCATTGGATCGAACCACATCATCCCACAACCCAAGGGCTAGGTAAATGTGAGAGGGCATGTGTAGCGCATGTCCGGAATAACTGGCCACTTTGGCATAATCATTCGCCTGTTGCCAGGCATTCTGAGCATATTCCGGGTGGTCCTGAGCGTGAATATAGTAGTGAAGGGCCCCGGGATGTTTAGGATTCTCCTTTAAGATGCCTGCAGACAACGCTGCTGCCTGATTACCCAACTCAGCATTCCAATTTTCGGATATACCCAGCAGGGATAAGGCATAAAACGCGGTGATATCATGGTTGCCTTTAAAACGCGCATGCAGCAGGCCCATGAAGTCTGAATAGCGTTTATCTCGTTCCTGTTTTTTACCATCACCGTACAGGATGTCGAGGGATTTTAAGAGATCCGCATCGAGCGCCGATAGATGGATATTTTTATTTTGCTGTTTTAGATCGGTAACTTTTGCAATCACCTCCCTTGCGCTTTCAATATCCTGAATTCTCCACACGGGATGATTGAAGGTCATGGCCTCACCCCAATACGCGGCACCAAACATCGGGTCTTTTTTTTGGGCGTCTTTGAAAAGGTCTCTGGCATCCGGGTATTCAAAGTTGTGCAGTAACAAAAGCGCACGATCAAAATCCTTTTGAGCTTCGGCATGATCCGTTACGCCTTGAAGGGACATTCTATTTTCATATGGGTAAAACGGAATGTGGGGTGGACCCAGCATTTTGGAAATCAAAAAGAGCGTGAAGAGGATATGCATCGAGCAAATGATCAGGCGTATGATCAAAATTACCTAATTGAAAACGGAAACACTAAAGCTATTATCATATCACTTTTCCATTCATTTGAATGAACCTGACCAAGATTGAATACTTTAAAAGCCTAAAGTATAAATCTAAATAAACTGATATAATACACTGATTTACAATAGTTTAAATATCATTAATTAAACTCAAAGATTAAATAATGTAAGGTTATCTCTCAAGAATTGATAATTCTGCAAAAAGTGCCTGGATAGGCTGCAAAGGGCTGTTTTTGAGTACAGTTGATCCCATGACAAGTGAAACTGACTTAGGCCTCAGGATCAGTGTACCGGTAATTGCAAAGAGGTAAAGTGACGCCAAGGGCCCGAAAAAAGTCCGGCCCTAATCGTAAAAACTCCGAGGTCAGGTAGCTTTCGCGGGCAATCTTTGACATTGAGGTAAAGTCAGAGTTGACCCCTAAGGGATTGTAAGAAATGTAAAGGATTAACTTGTTTTGAAAATTGAAGTGGCCGAAAGTTTATCTCTTTTTGTTTAAGGCCGTGTTCAATTTTTGTAAGAATGCGGATACTTTTTGTTTTGGATCCCCCTTGCCAAGCGTTTCCAACGGCAAGTAACCCCGGTATCCTGAAGCTTTAATGATGTTGAAGAGTTTATCAAGATCAACATCAACTTCCTGCCCATTCACAAAAATCTTTTCTTTGATCTGCCAGTTTACAGCATAGGCAATGGTTTCTGCTATCTGATCATATGGGTCCCCGATCCGGTAGCTGCCCGTATCAAGGATTAAACCAAACCAATCTGAGTTTACTGACTTCATAATCTGGGAGGCATCATCAGCTGTTTTAATAAAATCATCGTGGTTTTGAATAGCAACGACCACACCATGCGCTTTTCCATAGGCAACGCACTCCCGGATGTCTTTGAGCATCCATTCCAAAACCTTTTCTCTTGAATAGCCTTCAGGTTTCTGGTTACCTGAAAATATACGGATCACTGGTGCACCTAATTTTTCGGCGGCATCGATCCAGTTTTTTACAAGCATAACACTTTCACTTCTTTTGGCAGGGTCGGGTTCTGTGAAGTCATTTCTGACGCCTGTTCCACTGATGTCAACCCCCAGTCTGAACGCTTTGCGCTTGATGTTGTACAGGTAATCATCCGCCGGGACTTTAGGATATCCTGGAAAATAATAGGCGGTGATATCCACCGCTAAAAGATTTTTTTCCGCACAGAATTCCAGCAGATCTTCAATGGTCATACTTCCATTGCTCAGGGGTTCATTAAAAGAAAAAGCATTGAGACTTATTTTTAGTCTTTGATCACTATCCTGTCCCTGTGCATCCATCGGCCCTGATACCAAAAGGTATGTGATCATCCATTGCAAACCCATGAGGAGCTGGATAAATTTTCGTTTCGTGTCGTAGTGGATTAAGGTTTTCATAATTAAGCAGAAGTTGTGCTGGAGGAAAAATGGAGGTTTTTTTATTGGATAAACAAGATAAGATTTTTTATAACCATTGTCATGACCCCATACCACGGTCGCCTTCTAAGCTCGCCGCCGACTGAATTATGACAATTACTGATCCTTTCACCTGGCTGTCCATCCGCCGTCAACGGTTAGCATCGATCCCACCATATAGCTGGCGGCATCACTGGCTAGAAAAATGGCAGCGCCTTGAATTTCTTTTAATTCAGCCCAGCGACCAAGTGCCGTGGCGCCGACTACGAATTTTTTACCTTCTTCCGTGTCAGCGATAGAAACATTCATGTCTGTGAGAAATGGTCCTGGACAAAGCCCATTGACGTTAATATTAAAGGGTGCCAGCTCCAGAGCAAGGGCACGGGTTAATTGAACAACTGCCCCTTTACTGGACGCATAGGGAGTACGGTTGGCAAGGCCCACCAATCCCAGGGTGCTGGCCAGGTTGATAATTTTCCCACCGCTGTTTTTCTTCATGAAAGGGGTCACTGCCCGGCAACAAAGCCACGTTCCATTTACATTCACATCCATCACCTTATTAAAATCCTCCGCGGTGACTTCATCGATAGGGCCGCGAATATTGATACCGGCGCTGTTGATAAGAATATCAATCTGCCCGAAAGCCTCAATGGCAAACTTCGCCATCGCTTCGGTTTGTTCTTTCCTCGTAATATCTGCACCAAATGAAATCGCTTTTACGCCGAAGTCAAGACTCAATTCCTGTGCGGCTTTGATGCCCTCTTCAGAATTTCGGTTTACCAGCATTATTTTAGCTCCTGCGGAGGCAAGCCCTGCCGCCATAGCGAGTCCAAGCCCTTTCGACCCTCCGGTAATGATGGCCGACTTCCCAGTGAGATCAAATTGCTTAATGCCCGGAAGTATTTCTCTGCTCATAAGGAAGTGTGTTAATGTGACGATGTGTTAATGTGTGTTGATGTGGGCTCTTTAACAATTTTAAAGAGCCAGGCAGCTAATGAAAATGTAAACCTGGCTACAGGCCGAGGTTACTTTTGCTATAACTCAGAGAGGTCAAAATATTTTGTTCTTCAGCCGCTAACTTTTCTTCATCTTTTAAATGGGATACTTTCGGAAGAGAAGGCTTAAAAGGCTTTTCCCTGACCATACGCAACGTCCTGGCTAGTGCATAACCAGATACTCCCTCGAAAGTGGCCCAGTAATCATCGGTGAGGCAAGGTATTTTCAATGGATCGCGGGTAATCATTTCCAGGTTGAAAGTAACGGTAGGGAGTTCCTTCCGACAGATCTCAAACATTTTCTTTAAATCAATCATCCCTTCTCCCAGGGGAACTTCCGACAAAAGAAACCCCTCGGGATATTCATCCACGCCCATATCTTTTACATGCGTGCTGAACATAAATGGCGCCAGCGTTTGTACCACTTCCATGGGATCTTCCAGGAGGGCGATACTATTGCCAAAGTCTAGCGTCACCCCAATCCATTCACTGTTGAGCTTCCGAATGACATCAGCAAGCTCGTCAGCACGCCAGTCTTTATGATTTTCTACTGCCAGTTTCATTTTGTGCTTTCGGGCAACAGGCTCCGAAATTTCCAGTGCACGTATAGCTTTTTTCCTGAATCCTTCAAATTCTGCGGAAGAATGAAGGCTTTCATATCGCCGGGTGCCGAGGGATACCGTTCTTAAAACTTCGGCACCGGCTTCCTTCGCACCGATGACATCCTGCTCAAAGGCCTGAACATCTTCTGCTTTTTGGGGTAAGCCTATAGATCCTTCCAGGTAAAGTCCAAGTTTCTCACGCTTGTCCCTTACTTTCTTTCCAAAATCCTGGGTCCAGTTTTTAACGCCAACCTGAACACCTCCTGCACCTATACTGTGGCAGTGTTCTAACAGATCAATAGCACTGGCAAACCCGGGATACTGTTTACTTTCCACTTTTGAATTCCACCGAAGGCCGTACGAATGCACAACGATGCCCATCCGATTTTCCTTAGCGAACGCAGGCAGGTGTACGAAAGGCAGGACCATGGCCGCCTTTGCTGTTTGTTGCAAAAAGTCTCTCCTATCCATTGATGTAAGTTAATGACTATGACAAATTACTCATTACAAATGAGAAAAAAGTTCTTTGACTTTGTACGCTCTTTAAAGAAAGAACGTAACGCACGGAACAAAATATTCCAGATGACTAATCAGAAACCTTAGTTTCCAGAATATGCTTATTCAATTCGCCTGCTGTCCATGGCACTACTCTTCCCTGGGTGGTGTGCCTGGTGGTGCCAACGATACGCCTACTCACTGCGCCCGCTTGATTTCCCCATTCATTGCGGATGTAAGTGATAATGGAGGCAATATACGCATCGTCTAGTGTTGAATGACCAGGCATCACCGGAAGGATTTCAGGTTTATCGTACACTTTCCCCGCAACTTCAAGTGCTCCTTCGATTCCATGCAAAAGAATAAGGGTCAACCGACGTTCGTCACCCAACACCCATTCTGAGCCTTTAAGGGGTGGCGCAAAACGATTCAGACCCGCGCCATCCGCACCGTGACACCCCGAGCAGGTATTGAGATAATATTGTCTTCCCAAAGCAAAGTCTTTTTGCTCTTTTTCATTTAACAAATTTTCTTTTTGCAACGTCCCCTTTGCGTAAACAGACCCGGGCCATTCAAACAAAGATGCCAGCGCCTGAAGGCGTGTTGCCGGAATATCAAGATCGGTTCGCTTCATAATGCCTGGCGAAGCTGAGAGGCGTACCGCCTTACCCGTGCTGATTTGCAGTGACATCCCGTTAAGTATCGCGTTTTCATGCCAACCAAATTCCTTCTTATCCAATCGCGCGACCAGGGATTTTAGTTCAGTGGGATTTTTTTTCCGGACGATTGAAGTGGACAACATTTCCAGAAAAATTTCTTTTGCTGGCGTTTGATCCTGCCAATCGGTTGACGCCAAAATGTTTTGAAAAAATGCAAATTCCTGATTTTGAATGCTGCTCAGTGTGGCATCCCTGATAAGGGCTGATGTATCAAAACGGGATACGATGATTTTCAATACCTGATGTGATTCCTTCTGATCCAGTGCTTCGGCCGTCAATGCAATTTGAAGGGATTGCTCAATAGATGCCTGATGGGAGAGGGCTAAAAGTTTTTCTCCCAGCTGGATGCGTATTTTTTTATCCGATTCGGCATAAGGCTCCAGCAATCGCATAGCAGTAGTGCTTACCCCTGTGTTTTCATCCTTTAATAATTGCAGTAGGGTATCCGGATTAAGCGTCTTCAAACCTTCCAGTGTCCACAATGCATGGATCCTGCCCAGGTTGTTTTTACCTTTTTGTACAACCTCCCACAGAAATTTTTTAATCGCTGTATCCTTTCGTTCGACGAGTAAACGCTGGGCCATATCTCGGTGCCATCCATCCGCATGCGACAATATTGCGACTAGCACTTCTGAAGATAATTCAGATAATTTTTCCTGTTTTTGAGGGTTCCAATTTTCAGGGACGATTCTCCAGATCCTTCCGCGGTGTATCGGTTGTGAGAGATTCCGTGAAAGTGTCTGCTCCCGAAGGTAAGGGGTAACGTAGGCACCATGCTGGATCAACCCTCGGTACATATCCGCTATATATAATCCGCCATCAGGACCTGTAGCCAAGTGCACGGGTCGAAATCTCTCATCGGTCGACGCAAGAAATTCCTTTCCGGGATGAGGGTCACGGGCTGCTAGCTGCAATCCGCTGCTTTCAATAACATTTCTTTTGATCAGATTTCCGGAAGGCTCGCAGACAAAAACATTGCCGCGATACTCCTTTGGCAAAACATCGCCGCGATAGACCAGGGGAGAGCATGCTGCGGTAAATTCCAGCAGTCGACCTTCTGCATCCAGTGTTCCGGGAATATATCCTCTGTTAACAGCCGGGTTAGGCCTGATCGGATATATTCGACGGTCGATCGTCAAGCCGTGGTCAATGCCTGTGGTGGGAATGTGGTTCTTATTGCGTGAGAGGTAATTGGGTGGCACGAGGTCCGCATGTAGTTGAGACCAGTTGTAATTGTAAAATAAACGACCTGCATCATCATGGCTGATACCCCATTGTCCCCGAAACTCGGTGCTGTCTCTTTGCCACGTACCGGCTACCAGCCGATATCGAAAACGCGACTTAACGTTGTAGTACCAGTTGTCGATACTTCGCCAAAGGCCGTTGCCTGCGTGTTCCGGAAGTTTATTACCCGCATATTCGGGGTCGATCAGGATTTTGGTATCCGCCTTGAGGTTGTTGTCCAGATCCTGCGTGAGCCAGAGTGATTCATTCTCCACGATGAGGGCACCCCCTGGCACCAGTGCAATCGCGCGGGGCAATATCAGGCTATCCAGATAAATCGTGCTGACATCCATTTGCCCATCTCCATTAGAATCTTCCAGAACAGATATCCGGCCAACGCGTTCCCGTTCGCCTGTTCCATCAATGGTAGGCATGAAGCCGCGCATTTCGACTACCCAAAGCCGGCCATCCGGGTCGAATGTAATCACGACAGGATCCTGCACCATCGGCTCGGATGCAACGAGCTGAATTTTTAACCCAGGTTCAATATGAAAGGTCTTTAGCTCTTGAATGGGAGTTTTCTCTCCCGAAGGTTCCGCCAGACTTCTGGAGGATTCGGATGTCGTGCAGCCCGCCAGGCATAATATGATCGCAACGGAAAGCCAGTGCAGAAAAGAATAAAAATCCAACTCCGCGATAAAACGCATGATGATGCGCCGAAAGGATGATACAAACGCATCAAACACCGTGGTCTAAAGTTTATTGAGGTCAGGATGAACCCATGGTTTGCGATAAGGGCGCTGAAGCAGGTCATTGGCCTTGGTATCGCCTACAATCAGATGCTTTTTAGAATCGTATACCAACGGCCGGCCTGTCTGCATGGATAAATTCGCGAGAATACAACTTGCCGTGGAGATATGTCCCTCTTCAATGTCCGCAACAGGTCGCCCTTTGTCGGCGATGGCCTTCAGAAAGTCCAGCATATGCAGTCTGGTGGCAGGTGCAGCATTAAGTTCAATCCGGTCTTCGGTAAGATCTTCCGGATATTTCTCTTTTTCGTAAACCACATCTTTGTGGATTTTCGCACCGTCTCCATGGGGTGTAAAATCATATTGCATGGTACTGGCTCTTAGCGTTCCCTTATCACCGAATAAAGTGAAAGACCACGGATATTCTGGGTCGGCAGGAGTACCCCACGAGCGGTGTGTCCATACGCAATTCAGATCGTCATAGGCAAAGATTGCTGATTGAGTGTCGGCTATGTTGGATTTTCCTTCCTTTTGTACGTATATCCCCCCCGTTGAACTGATGCTTTTAGGCCAACCCAGTTTGAGCATCCACCTTACCGTATCGAACATGTGGATACACATGTCGCCCATGATGCCATTGCCATACTCCATGAATGTCCGCCACCACCGGGTGTGGGGTAGGCCATCATAAGCCCTCATGGGGGCTGGGCCGGTCCACATTTCGTAATCAAGAAAATCGGGAACCGGTTGAGGTGTTAACGGACCATTATGACGCATATGGAAATAGCAACACATCTCGACATGGGAGATTTTCCCCAGGAGGCCCGTGTCGACAATATTTTTCTTGGCATCGATCAGGTGTGGCGTACTTTTTCGTTGCGTTCCAACCTGCACTACCCGATTATATTTGCGGGCTGCGGCCACCATTGCTTCACCTTCCATTACATCCACACTAATGGGTTTTTGAACGTACACATTAGCCCCCGCTTTCAACGCGTCGATGGTTTGCAAGGCATGCCAGTGGTCAGGCGTGCCGATCAGCACAATATCAACTTCATTCTCAGATAGTAATTTTTGATAATCATTATAAAGCTTTGGAGATTTTCCTGATTTCTGGCGTTGCTTTATTATTGCCGCTGCTCCGGAAGCCATGTTCTTATCAACATCACAGACGGCAACCACTTCCACTGGGGCAACCTGCATCAAGCGGAATAGATCGCTCTTTCCATACCATCCCGCTCCAATTAATGCAACCCGCATTGTTTTTTGAGGATATATAATGTCCAAACCACTGGCACCAAATGTGGTCAGTGCAAGCGAGGCGCTAGCCCCCTGAATAAAACGCCTGCGGTTGATATTGAAATTGTCCATGTATTTGTGGATTGGTTTTTTAATTGTTGCAAAAGGGAATGAACTAAAGTAACTGGAATAAAATACCTGGGCAAGCCTGGCAGGCATACGAAGACAACTTTTTGTTAAACGGTTGAAGTACGCCACTTAAAAACGCCACTATAATCCGAATTTATTTGGTCAGTATCGTAGAATTACCAAAAGGTCGCTTTTTAAAAGAGCCCCAATTGAAGTGGATTGTTTACGGAATAAAATTTTCGGGCTAGGGGCAACCGGCCAATGGTATTTCGTATATGGTAAAGCCGGGTTTCTTTATCCCGGGAGGCAACAATGATTTCTGTACGACCAGCGATTTTATGGAAGATATCTTTTACTATTCTAGGCGAATTGTTATCCCGTGAAAGGTGCGATAAAAACAGGTGGCTCATGAAAGGCGGTTTATGCATCATAAATAATTCCCTGGCCTGGTCGTTTGACATGTGCCCTTTATCACTGCGGATACGATTTTTTAAATATACTGGATAACTGCCTTGTGCCAAAAGGTTTTCATCATAGTTAGCCTCGAGAAAGGCTGCGTTACATTGTTTAAAATGCCTGGTTACATGGTCGCAGGGCTGTCCGATATCAGTAAATATACCAACCCTGACGGATAAACATTCCACAATAAAGCTATGCGGATCACAGGCATCGTGAAGTTTTGGAAAAGCGGTGATGGAAAGATTGCCGATGCGGATAGGATCGTATGCGCGAATGGCACAAACAAGTTCACTCTTTAAATCAAGTTTTCCCTGCTGCAATGTCGCTTCTGTAAGATAGACGGGAAGCTGGTACTTTTTAGAAAGGGCGGGGACGCCATGAATGTGATCGCCGTGTTCATGCGAAACGAAAATGCCTTTTACCTTTTTGATGCAAAGGCCCAGGCGCTTCAATCGTTTGACTGTTTCCCTGCATGATAAACCTCCATCCACTAAAATCGCCTCATCCTGATTACCGATATAATAACAATTCGCGTTGCTACCAGAGTTAAGTGAGGTGATAAACATTGACATATGGACGTCAAGGTAAATCGTTTTGCGGGAATTTTATATAGAAGAACAGATCATTTAAACACAGTCCGAAAAGATTGACAATGGTTGTCAATCTTTGATTTTTTCGCAGCAAGACATAACCATTTTACCTGCAGGGATTTGACCCTATTCTACGAAAAGAGGTGAAGCGCTTTTAAGTATTGGCCTTCAGTGCGTTAGTGCCTGGATTCTGTAACCGGTTAGTATACAATAAAAATGGTAGGCTGCGCACTCATACTGAATTTGCTTTGGGGAATTCCCTTCTCCTTTACGAAGTAAGTGATCACCTTTGCGGAGTTTTCCCGCTTGCAAGAGAAGAATTTGATTTTCTGATTATTATTGCTTGATTTTAATAAACTCCGCAACGTCATTTTATCACGGGCGCCGATTTCACATTTCGGTTCAAGTGCAGCTTCAATCTTACCGATCAATTCGTTGATTTCGCCAATCGATTTATCCTTTTCCATATTCATTGATTTCGGCAAACATACTAAAAAAATTGCCTGCCTTCATGATTCTCATTAACTCATAAAGTAAAATCAATAATAAAGAATCCAATACGGAATCGCATGGGGAAATAAAGGTTGTAAACGCGGCTCGGCGACGACGGAGAGTTTCTCCTTAAATCTATTCCTTACCTGCCTTTTCCAGGATCAATGATAGGGTGACTTTACCATCCTCCCTTTTTTTTCCGATCTCAATTGGGTCAGAAACAATCTTGCCAGTCATTTCACCATCATCGTGAATAACCTTTACAGTCTTACCTTTTTCGAATTCAGGTTTTTCTTTTTCGGAAACCTTTACTCTCACTTGTATTGAATTGCCATCCTCAAAATCTTTGATGCTGATGGAATCTTCAGAATCAATATTTACTGAACCCATAATGTTACTTTTATATTGTGAATTTCGGCATGTTCTTGTTTAAACCCATTATTTTTTTTCAGAAACCTCCTGGTGGCTTCTTTAAAAAGAATGTTATCCTTTTCTGAATAAAAATAGAATCGGTAACCTGAACCGGAATATCTCCTAAATGAAAATAGGGTAAATAGTCATGCCAACAGCTGTAATCCTTTCGTAGGAAGGAACGGGCGACCTGCTCCGTAGTTTTTTTTCTGGCGGCGCTCCCGCCGTTTATTCCATCCTTTTCCCGTATTTTTAAGCCGCAATGGCGGTGGGAAAAAATTATCTAAAGGAGGTTCAGAAATTTGCCACCAGTCAATATTGGCACTCGGGCATGCGCATTACTGCCGGTATTTTCCTGCCTCTAATCTTCCTTATTCTAACCGGTCGCATAGCAGCGGCAATACCATTTTTATGGGGAGCATTATTCGTGAGTCTGACCGACACTCCGGGGCCCATTCATCACCGGCGCAATGGAATGATTGCTGCAATTCTTTTGAATACCGCAGTAGTACTGCTGACATCGTTCACGAAGGAGTATCAGGGATTTTTGATTCTGCAGATTATTGGTATCGGCTTCTTACTCTCCATGGGAGCCATTTTTAGTGCAAGAGCGGGCGCTATAGGTACGTTAGCCCTTATTGTTATGCTGCTAAATCTTTTGTCTATTCACAACGAATACAACACGGTAAAAGGAAGCATTCTTATTGCAGCAGGCGGCTTGTGGTACATGGTGTTCAGTCTTTTGTTATATAAAATAAGGCCTTATCGTGCTGTTGAGCAAAGTTTGGGTGAACTCCTGATCGCCATCGCAGATTATGTTCGAGCCCGGGGAGGATTTTACAAAGAAGGCGCTGAGCCTGTTCGTTGCTTTGACCGCGTAATGACTACCCAAAGCACCGTCCAGGATATTCAAAACCAGACACAGGCTTTTCTTTTTAATACCCGCCAGCTTTTGGGGGATGCCAGCCCTAAGAGCAGAAGCTTAATGATGATTTACCTTGATTCCGTCGACCTGTTTGAACAGGCGATGTATGCTTATCAGGATTACGCGCTACTGCACAAAACGCTTGATCACACGGGTTTGCCCAACAGATATTACGGATTGATTCTCGAAGTTTCTGCAGCGCTGGAACATATTGGTCTTTCCGTTCAGATGGGAAGTGCAGTAAAGAAAAATATTGATCTCACCCGAAGGCTCGATGATTTGGAAAGGCTAACGCTAAAACATGTTGAGGACGCTGTTGATCCGAATGTTATCCTTAGTCTGGAGGCTTTAGGTAAGATTTTTAACAACGTGTATGACATCTGCAATCGCATCAATAAAATAGTTTTGTACACCCGTCTGGCAGGTGAAATGACTAACACCAGTTTCGAACAGGCCCAAAAGATCAGTCAAATGGCTGCGACCCAACCACTGAATTTCAGAATTTTTCGGGAAAACCTCACACTCAAATCTGATATTTTCCGTCATGCCCTCAGACTCACCATAGCCATGATCATTGCTTATGTGGTTTCAGTAATCTTTTCCCTTTCACACAGTTATTGGGTTCTGCTCACCATTGTAACGATATTGAAACCAGCTTACGCTATCAGCCGTGAAAGAAACATTTCGCGGTTAGGGGGCACGTTGGTTGGTGTCATTCTGGTTTCAATAATTCTATACCTCACTACCAACAATACTTTGTTAATGGCCGTCATGATGGTGAGCATGCTGCTAGGCTTTAGCCTTTTGAGGATACAGTATTTTGGGTTTGTGGTATTCCTTACAATATTCGTTATCATCTCT
>JBDSIM010000045.1:0-9903 GCA_039917935.1 Cyclobacteriaceae bacterium
AAGCCGGAATTTCCCATGGAAATTCCAGGCTTTGTTTTTTTAATTCTGCAGCACCACTTTCGTCCTCACCAGTCTTTGTCCCTGACGAATGCGCAGGATGTATACACCACCGGGCACGGAGGCAGGAAGGGTTAACTGTTTGTCTTCGCCAAACTCAGCGCCTTCAAAGGTTTCAGTGAACACTTCTTTTCCCATCTGGTCTGTTAACGATATCTGTACCCGTTCTTCGCCCGCACCCCGCACGTGAAGGTTCACATTGCTGGTAGTGGCCGGGTTGGGATATACACTGTAGGCAAATGCTTCTTCCCCTTCCGTTTCAGTTTCTACTTTGATCGCCGATGGCTGGGTGCTCTGCGCCACCATCGCCGTGGTGGTCACCTGCGTGATCTTCACCGCATCCGACCACCGGTTCCATTGCGTGGTTGTGGGCGCGCTGGAGAGCCTGCTGAAACGCGCGCGGTAAGTGCCGGCCACGGTAGCGGTATACGTCGGTGACTTGGCCGTGGAAATGACCACGCCGTTTTTCTCCCACTGATACGCAAGAAACCCTTCGGCCAGCATCAGCTTAATGCTGCTGATCCCTTGCGATTTATTGATCACGGTGTTGCCCTTGAACGGATGGATGTTGGATTTGTTTTTTGACAGCATCCACTTGTAAAAGTCCGACTGGCCAAACGCGCGGTTCCAGACCACGTGGCCCAGGTCGGCGTACAATGAATAGCGCACCACCGCGCCCGCCGCAGTGAGTTTGCTGATGATGTTTTCTGTATACGCCGGCGTTGGCCTCGTATCCTTTCCGCCCTGAAAAGTCCAGAACGGCAAATGGGCTACCTTGTTCTGCAGATTTTGCGTGAAAATATTCGCATCCCATACCGCCCCCATGGGCAGCGCGGCGGCAAATAACCACGAGGCTCTCTTCATCGCCTCGTACACGGCGTAACCGCCAATGGAATATCCCTCCACATAGATCCTGTTCTGATCAATCTTGTATTTCGAAGTCATCAACCGGACCAGTCTAACCACATCCTGCACCTGGAGTGAGTCCCAGATATTGAACATCTGCGGCATCAGCACAAAACCCGGAAAAGCCCTGCCCGGCATGGTGGGATCATTGGGCAAGCGTGTACCCGCCAGGTTGCGTGCATCCATGTGCTGCTTGCCGCCCACATTCAAGTGGTGATCATTGTTCAGCAATTTATGGGTTGCCGTCTTCGGTGCCGCCGGCGAATTCGCGTCTACCGTATAGGAAGGCGTAGCATGATAACAGTTTTTGTAATAACAATTCGCGCGCTCTACCGCGCCATGAAAGATCAGGATGAGCGGATACCCTTCTGCATACGAACTGTTATATCCATTGGGCATCAGCATCCGGTAGTTCATGATAAACTTATCCAGCGAGCCGTTCTTCTGCCGCAGGTTTCCCTGCTTGTACGGACTGGATTCATAACTGGTCATATCCAGATACGCATTCGTGCGCACACCGGGTGCGGACTCCCGGAAGCTAAAGGTTTTATCCTCCTGTAAATAATAATAGTTGGTCGACGATATCTTCGTGCGGATGTCCAACGTGCCATAAGGCATGGTGGTGCTGTACTGATAACTGGATTTAACCTGTGCGAAAGAGATGCAGCCTGAAATGAGGAAGAACACACTAAGTGCTAAAAATTTTTTCATACGCCTGGAATATTTCAATGGGTTTCCGGAATTTGCCCAAAAATCATTCCACGATCAGGGAAGCGGCTGTTAAACTTTGCAGGCTACCTCAGGGCGTATCCCCTTAAATATTCCGACGATGAGGAGGGAAGTTACGCCACAGTTGGGGGGGTTGAAACGGATATAAGAATATAAGGATATAGAGGTATAGGGGAAGGAAGAAATGTATAAAGTGTCGCACTTCACAACCCCAATACAACGGTACAGATATACGCAATATACCTTCCCCCTATAAACCACTCTATACCTCTATACCTCTATACCTCTATACCTCTATACCTCTATACCTCTATACCTCTATACCTCTATACCTTTATACCTACCCCTACCCCTACCTCCTGATAACCACCTTCCGGTGTTGTCTGATCTTTCCCTGTTGCACCAGGACGAGGTAAATTCCGGTGTTCAGGATGCCGGGGGTGGTGATGAGAATGCCACGGGATATTTCGTCAGGTTGATAGTTTCCCTGGAATAAATCCCGGCCAACGGGATCGATCAACCGTACCTGCACCGGTTCGTTGATCACGGTCTCTACCTGAACCTGAATATTATCCTGGGTAGTGGGGTTCGGAAAAACACTGACGATAAAACTATCTTCGGGTCCGTTATCAGGCCCGACGGCAGTGATCACATTTTCCGCACTCTTCAGCACTGGCCTGGTAACTTTTGCCCATGCCTCGCCCGTATCCGGGCCTTTGTATTCCACGACAAGGGTATCGGACTGGGTGTACTCAAAAAAGTTAACGGTGATCCGGTGCGCGCCTTTGGCAAGATTTGTATTGGCGCTGGTGATTGTTCTCAGTGCATGAACGCCATCGTTCTCCACCAACACGGCTTTGTTCAGATACAACCTTGACCCATCATCCGAACTGGTTCTGAACTGATAAGAACCTCCGCTTTCGATATAAATGAATCCGTCAAATTTAAAATTATAATAATCATCCTGTGTTCTGGGTGCCAGCGTAAAGTCATTTACCATTCCGGTGAATTCTTTCAACTCCCAGTTGATGGAATCCAGGTCAGTCCACGATCCGGTGCTGTGCTCATAGTAAAGCCCGGAAAGGTAAGTGTTGACCTTCACAGTATTGCTCGGTCCGCTCAGGTTTCCCGACAGGTCAATGCCTTTGACACGCACGTCGAAGAGGGTATTCACCGCTACGTTTTTCAGCAGAAAAGTAGTGTCAGCCGTACCGGTGGCCACTGAATCATTATTGAGATAAATAAAATATTGTCTGATCCTGGAATTGTCTGTCGAGGGCTTCCAGGATAAGTTCAGCGCCTCAACGCCTTCGCGCATTACTTTCAACTTAGTGGGCGAAGTAGGCTTTTCGTTATCCACCACCGTTTGTACCGCGACGAATTCACTGTCGGCAGCGGGAAAATAATTTGACCTGCCCGTACTGCTCACGGCCCTGATCTTGTAGTGATAGGTAGAGAGTGGTATCAGTTCCGTGTCATTGTAAGTGGTAATTCCCGGACCGGTTAGCGCTACCATTTCCCATGGCGTCGGTCCGACGCCGTTCTGTTTTCTTCTCCATATTTCAAAACCTCCTTCATTGGTGGAGGCATCGGTCCACGTCAGGTTAATCTCCGAGGAAGTTGAAGAAACCCCTTTCAGATTGGAAGGTGGGGTGATGTTAATGGGAGCACTGTTGGCGAAGAACACATACTTTGGGGCAGAAGGCGCGCTCTTACAGGCGAAGTCTGACACGACCAGTGTATAGTTGCCGTTGCCATATGCGGGGGCAAGGGTGGCAAGTCTCAACGTATCGTCTTCAGTGCCCGGAAGGTCGAGTAAGACGCCATTTTTATACCAGTAGTAATGCGCATGGATGTCGGTTGATTGGAGAAAAGCAGTAGTGCCTCCGTTAAGATCGTTCAGCGCCACGGTTCCTACCTGTTCAATGCTTGCCTGGGGCGGGCTCTCAACGGTAAGGCTAATGGGCGCTGACCAGGGAGTCCACTGGCTTTCCGCAGGATTGCTCACCCTGGAAAAGCGCGCTTTATAAGCGCCTGCATTTTTTGCGTAATGGATGGATGTGGCAGCGCCTGCGATGATCTGTCCGTTGTACTGCCATTGATAGGCTTTAAAACCCTCTGCCAGTTGTAGTTTCGTGCCTTCCGGGGAGCAAATGACCTGCGAATTTTCAAAGCTGTGAATGTCGGTTTTGTTTTTTCCCAGGAGCCACGAAAAATAATCCGGTTCACGAAGGGCGGTATTCCAGGTGCCGTGGGCGAGTTCAGGATATAAAGTATAACGGACATCGGCCCCGGCGCTTCGGAATTGCTGAATATACCGCCGCGTTTTCCCCGGAAAAGGATTTTCATCCATCCCTCCCTGAAAAAGCCACAGGGGAATGTGCGCGACCGAGGGCGCCATACCCTGGATGTTGATAAATCCATCGTCAACAGCAGACATGCCTGTCCCGGCAGCGAATAACCAGGGGGCGCGTTTGATGGCCTCGTACATGCCATGCCCTCCGTTTGAAAGGCCTTCGACGAAAACCCTGTTCTCATCAATATTATATTTTTTTATGATCAGCCGCAGAAGTCTGATCGCATCTTGTACAGCAAAGTGATCCCAACCGTTCAGGTTCTGGGGATATAGCACAAACCCTGGAAAATCTTTTGGACCGAGTGTGGGGTCATTGGGTAATTTATTGCCGGCACGGTTTACTGCCGCCAAATGTTCACGGGCGGTATGCAAAAGATTGTGATCATTATTCAATAGTTCATGGTCTAATGCAGTGGGCGCGGGAGGTGTATTGGTCAGCGGCGAATACGTGCGGTCGGCGTGATAGCAGGTCTCATTTTCACAATTTCCCCGTTCACCATAGCCGTGGAAAACCAAGGTAATGGGATATCCTTGCGCGTAGCTCGCATTGTATCCCTGCGGCATTAAGAACCGGTAGTTCATGACAAAATTATCGCCGACATCGGTCTTTTCACGCAGGTTTCCCTGTTTATAAGGGCTGGAATCCCAGGTGGTCTTATCGAGGAACGTATTCGTTTTTACTGCTGGCGCGCTTTCGCGGAAACTAAAGGTTTTATCTTCTTCCAGGTAGTAATAATTGGTGGCGGATTTCGCTATCCGGATATCCAGTGAGCCATAGGGCGTACTGGATTTATATACGTAAGCAGTATCTACCTGAGCAAATGAAATCAGATGTAAACCAACGAAAAGGAGTAAGAAGCCAGGAAATTTTAATTGCATCACAGTAAAAATCGGTCAGTAAGATTATCAATGGGAAAGAATAAAAATTATACCCGCTGGCGCGAAAACGCCCAGGAGTCGGTTTAAGTGCTTAGAACCTAGTTGAATCGAAGCGGCGATAAATAAAAAGACGGATCTTATATTTTATGGGAGGGCCGGGGCTTTAACTGGAGCAATTGGAACATGGCCTGATCGTCGACAAATTCCGGATTGGGGGTGGTCAGGAGCTTATCACCGGCAAAAATGCTGTTGGCACCCGCCAGGAAACACAATGCCTGTTCCTCCACTGACATTCTAACCCTGCCCGCGGAAAGCCGGATCATGGCTTTTGGCATCAGGATCCGGGCGGTGGCAATCATTCTGATCATTTCCCATACCGAAACCCGGGGCTGATCTTCCAGGGGGGTACCTTCCACCGGAACCAGTGCATTCACCGGAACGGACTCGGGATGTTCCGGAAGGGTACACAAAGTTTGTAGCATACCAATGCGGTCTTCTGGCCCTTCACCCATACCTATAATGCCACCGGAGCACACCGATATTTTCGCGCTTCTCACATGGGCAAGGGTGTCCAGACGATCGTGATAGGTTCTGGTGGTAATGACGTCACTATAAAATTCTTCGCTGGTATCGAGGTTATGGTTGTAAGCGTACAAGCCAGCTTCTTTTAATTTCAGGGCCTGCTCGTGGGTGAGCATGCCGAGGGTACAGCACACTTCCATCCCCAGGCTGTTCACACCCTTTACCATGTCGATCACTTTATCGAAGTCGCGGTTGTCACGAACTTCGCGCCAGGCAGCACCCATGCAAAAGCGCGTGCTTCCGGCCTCCCGTGCTTCTCTGGCTTTTCCAAGGACTTCCTCCACTTCCAGCAGCTTGTGTACTTTTACGCCGGTGTGATAACGTGCGGCCTGGGGGCAGTAGGAGCAGTCTTCGGGGCATCCGCCTGTTTTGACAGACAGCAGTGTGCATACCTGTACTTCCCTGCCATCATGAAACGCGCGATGCACGGAAGCCCCTTTAAATACAAGATCAAGTATGGGGGTGTTGAAGATCTCAGTAATCTCTTGCCGGGTCCAGTTTGTGCGAATGGCAGTCATGAAAAATCTGATTAATGGAATTGCAAATCAAAGGGCATGCGGGCTTGCGCGCCCTGAAGATGCTTGATTCTCTGCGCCTGATTATAATAGGAATACAGATCGCCGAGCTGCGCTTTCAGGGTTTGCGTTTTCGCGTTCTCCTCAATGCTCGCCAGCATTTCTTCCAGAAAATTTTTCTGCTTGGGGTAAAATCTGATTTTGTAATCATCCTTCACTCCGGCTTTTTCAGCTGCGATCTTTACCGCGTCATCGAAACCGCCCAACACATCAACGAGTTTGTTTTCAAGCGCCTGTGCTCCGGTCCAAACCCTTCCAGACGCAACCCGCTGGATATCCGCATGTGGCAAACCGCGACCTTCGGCTGCTTTTGTGGTGAACGTTTCATAATGCTGATCCAGACTTTTCTGGATGAAATTCTTTTCTACTTCCGTCAACGGTCGGGTTACTGTATACGTGTCGCCAAATTCCCCGGTGCGTACTTCGTCGAATGTGATCCCAAGTTTGTCGTCGAGGAAATCACTCAGGTCGAACATCATTCCGAAAATACCGATAGACCCCGTAATGGTGTGGGGCTGGGCAACAATGGTATCGCAACCCATCGATAGATAATATCCGCCGGAGGCCGCGTAATCGGACATGGAGGCGATAACGGGTTTAACCGCTTTCGCGAGTTCTATTTCGCGCCACATCATATCCGACGCCCTGAATTCCCCTCCGGGTGAGTTGACCCTGAGCACAATCGCTTTAATCTCGTCATCTTTTCGCGCTTTGCGAATCTCCTCTACAAAACTATCAGCACCGATGATCTGATTCGATTGATTCGCCTCACCCGGCATGATGGTTCCATCGGCTACAATTACCGCGATCTCATTCTTTGAACTTTTATACGTAGAAAAACTTTTTCTGTACTTGTTGTATTTAACAAACTTAATATCATCATCCTCATCCACACCCAGCTTGTCTTTCATAACATCGATAAACTGATCCCGGTATAACAGTGAATCCACTAAACCTAACGCCACTGCCTGCTGCGCATCGTGCACGAGCATTTTATCGGAGATCTCTTCCAGTCTTTTTCTGTCTACGTTTCGGGATTCTGCAATGCGGGTCAGCACGTGATCGTAAATTGAATTGGCCAGAGAGGTGAGTTGCAGGCGATTCTCAGCACTCATTTTTTCCAGCAGGAAAGGTTCCACTGCGCTCTTAAATTCACCGACACGGAATATCTGCGGTTTCACCTGAAGCTTATCAAACATTTTTTTATAAAAGCCAATACTTACTGTCAGGCCGTTGAATTCCACTTCACCTTGCGGGTTGAGAAATACCTTGTCGGCGGCGGAAGCCAGGTAATATGCTCCCTCCGACATGGTTTCATTGTAGGCAAATACCCATTTTCCATTTTCCTGAAAATCGATCAGCGATTCCCTGATCTCCTCGAGGGAAGAAAAGCCCGCCATCGGATTGCCTACCTCCAGGTAAATGCCTTCAATATTACCATCTTCTTTCGCGTTAGCGATCGCCTGCTTTAACTGCAACAATCCGATTTTCTGTTCATTTCCTCCCGGTATAGGTAAACCCGCCAAAGGATTTTCCTGTTGCAATTCAGTGATCTGCGCATCCAGTTTAAGGTGCAGTACTGAATTATTTTCCACAACTACTTTCCGGTCTTCAGATAATCCTGAAACCAGGCTGCCGATGATAATGATGGACAGAAAAAGAAATGCGATTAATGCGGTTAAGGCTCCTAAACAAGACGAAAGAAATGCTTTTCCAAAACTCATAGACGGGTTTATTTTAAAGGTCAAAAGTACACAATACTATATCGAATAAAAAAGTATGTTTGCAATACGCGGAAAGGCATGAACAACGGCATATTTGTGTTATTAGGATCCAATCAGGGAACACCGCTGAATAAGCTGGCCATGGCGGCCAGTAAAATCGAAAGTGGGGCGGGCAAAATCTTAGTGAGATCATCGATCTACAAAACCGCCGCATGGGGGCTTACCGAACAACCGGATTTTTATAATCAGCTATTGCGGATCCAATCGAATTACCCGGCAGATGTCTTGCTTAAAAAATTCCTGAAAATCGAGCAGGCAATGGGACGCGAGCGCTTACAGAAATGGGGGCCGAGGGTCATTGATATAGACATTCTGTTTTACGGTCAGGAAATATGGAACACGCCTGAATTAAAAATACCCCACGATGGCATTGCCGAACGGAGATTTGCGCTCGTTCCGTTAACCGAAATTGCTGGAGAATGGCAACATCCCGTAATGAAAAAAACGATGACTGAGTTGCTGGATCAATGTGAAGACAGACTTGCAGTGACGAAATGTGAATTGTAAAGGATGCTTTATACGCAGTCGGTGAGCCGTGGCGATTGTTGACGGAAGAATATTATTATAATATACGAAAAAAAATCGGCATTCGCAAATTTTAGAGGGTCTCTCTTCAGTCAGGGAGGTAATTCATCCTTACAGGCTTTTTACTTCAGCTTCCGGCGATATTTTTTTAACCAATCCCTGAAGTACTTTCCCGGGACCACATTCAACATACATGCGGGCGCCGTCTTTTGTCATCTGTTGAACCGATTGCGTCCAGCGAACGGGGGCCGTGAGCTGGGCGATCAGATTATTTTTTATCTGTGTGATATCCTTTGAGGGCGAGGCATTAACATTCTGGTATACAGGGCAAACAGGTTTACCAAACGATGTTGCGTGAATGGCACTAGCCAGTTCTTCTCTGGCGGATTCCATTAGCGGGGAATGAAAGGCACCACCTACCTGTAAAGGTAAAGCACGTTTTGCACCTGCAGCTTTTAATTTTTCTATAGCGATCTCAATGCCTTTAACAGATCCGGAGATCACAAGTTGTCCGGGACAATTATAATTGGCGGGCACGACCACTTCCGGAATGCTCGCGCAAATTTCTTCCACTATTGCGTCGTCAAGTCCGAGGATGGCAGCCATGGTGGAGGGATTTAATTCACATGCTTTCTGCATAGCAATAGCGCGCTGATAAACAAGTCTGAGGCCATCTTCAAAGGAAAGTGACTCATTGCAAACAAGGGCTGAAAATTCTCCCAGTGAGTGGCCGGCGACCATATCAGGTTTAAATTCAGGGGACGACAGAGCGATGGCTACTGAATGAAGAAAGATGGCCGGCTGTGTAACTTTTGTTTGCTTCAGTTCATCAGCGGTGCCTGTAAACATGATGTCGGTAATATTGAATCCGAGAATTTTATTGGCGAGGTTAAGGAGCTCTCTGGCTTTATTATTCTCATCAAAAAGATCTTTGCCCATGCCCGTAAACTGCGCGCCCTGACCCGGAAAAATACACGCAATCATATGGAATATAAGGATAAAATAAACCTGATAACTTTTTGATAGCAATGATCCATCTTCAATAAATTATTTTCTATAACCTTTGGATGCACGAGGCGGTATCCCTTACTGCTTCGTGAGAAGTCGGTCTTCACACACCTCGAAAAAATGATAAGACTAACAACAGCATCCACGTTCAATCACCGCGCCCTATCCTCCTTCGCAAGTTTTTCCTCGGATTAAAAAGGGTTTAATAACGAAGCATCCTGAATGAAAGGTGTGGAAAATCTTTTAGCCATTCAAATCTATCTCATCAGCTGAACCCACCCCTTTATAGCCTGATTTCTTTTTGCCGGGTCGACAGAATCGAAGGTCACCTCTGCCACGTAGTAGTAAACTCCAGTAGCGAGTTCCTGGCCATCGGATGCGCGGCCATTCCAGTCAAGATAAATTGTGCGTTTACCACCGGACTCATAACTATAGACTTCTTTCCCCCAGCGGTTAAAAATCCGGACATTAACTTTTTCTACAAATCGTGCGCACTTGGCTT
>JBDSIM010000046.1:0-4183 GCA_039917935.1 Cyclobacteriaceae bacterium
GCGCCAAATTGCGGCTCATGCCCCCTTACTTTCTTTATGATTGCCATAGGTTTTAAAAGTATAAAAGGTTTGAAAGGAAAAAAAGATTGACTGGTTGAAGGTGATATAGCCCCCATGAAGCGCTCAATATATAGTAAACCAAACTATATATAGTAAACCAAACTATGCCTGATACTTTATAAATCTTTCCGCATAATCCTACCCTTTCTCCCTATATCGATATCATTTTCTCTTGTAATTGCCTGCCAAGTTGTCATTAAATTGGAAAAATTGTATTTTTGCCGTCTTATGGAGTTTTTATGGCGGATTTAATTGAGGATATCGGCATTCTGGAGCACAAGGCGGTTTCATGTGAGACCTTTCAGGTTTCCAAAGAAGTGAATACCGGAAAATCCAGGAAACTGTACATAGAAAGTTACGGCTGCCAGATGAATTTTTCCGACAGTGAGATTGTAGCCTCGATTCTTCAAAAAGAGGGATATGATACGACTTCGGATTTAACGCTGGCGGATGTCATATTTTTAAACACGTGCTCTATCCGCGAAAAAGCGGAACAAACGATCCGTTTTCGACTTACCCATTTTACGAAACTAAAAAGAAACAAACCCGAACTCGTTGTAGGCGTACTGGGATGTATGGCTGAGCGGTTAAAATCCAGGTTACTGGAAGAAGAAAAGATTGTTGATCTCGTAGCTGGACCGGATGCTTACCGCGATTTACCAAAATTAATTTTACAGGTTGATGACGGAGAAAAAGCTGTCAACACGTTTCTGTCACGCGAAGAAACGTATGCTGATATCAGTCCGGTGCGCTTGAATTCGAATGGTGTTTCAGCCTTTATTTCGATCATGCGTGGTTGTGACAATATGTGTACTTTTTGCGTTGTGCCTTTTACCCGTGGTCGCGAAAGGAGCCGTGATCCTGAATCCATCATCGCTGAAGCAGCCGATCTTTTTCATAAAGGTTATCGCGAAGTTACTTTACTGGGCCAGAATGTGGATTCCTATAAATGGAGCCCGGAGACCAACAACAAATCATCGATTGAAAAGAATGGCGTCGACCACCTGGTAACCTTTGCCAACTTATTAGAAATGGTTGCCCGGGTGAGCCCTGATTTAAGGGTTCGTTTTTCCACTTCACATCCAAAAGATATCACCGATGAGGTGTTGCATACCATGGCGCGGTATGAAAACATTTGCAAATATATACACCTGCCTGTTCAAAGCGGAAACACGCGAATACTGGAAATGATGAACCGCGGATATTCGCGCGAATGGTATCTGGGCAAAATTCAACGCATCAAAGAAATTTTGGGAGACGATTGTGGAATCTCCTCTGATATGATAACGGGCTTTTGTTCTGAGAGCGAAACAGAACATGCAGAAACGTTGAGTCTGATGGAAGAAGTTAAATTTGATTACGCCTATATGTTCCATTATTCAGAGCGACCGGGAACACTTGCGGAAAAAAAATATGCTGATGATGTATCTCCTGAAATAAAAAAAAGGCGGCTGGATGAGATCATCAAAAAGCAAAGGGAACATGCGCTGATCCGAAATCAGCGCGATGTCGGAAAAGTTTATAAAGTATTGATTGAGGGAACTTCCAAAAAATCAACGTCGTATTTACAAGGGCGTAACACAGCGAACAAGGTGATTGTTTTCCCTGGTAAAGATCATCGAAAGGGTGATTATGTGAATGTGCTTGTAGCAGATTGCACAGGGGGAACACTCATTGGAAAAGCAATTGAATAGATGGCAATAAGCGAAAACGAAATACAAACTATTAAACAAAGATTCGGGATTATTGGCAATTCGACTTTGTTGAACAACTCTGTCAGGGTAGCCATGCAGGTTGCCCCTACAGATATGTCCGTATTGATTACTGGCGAAAGTGGCAGTGGTAAAGAATCCTTTTCAAAGATCATACATTACTTAAGTCCCCGTAAACACGGTCAGTTTATTGCGATCAATTGCGGATCAATCCCGGAAGGAACCATAGACTCCGAGTTATTTGGCCATGAAAAAGGTTCTTTTACCGGCGCCCATGAATCCCGGAAAGGATACTTTGAGGTGACCAACGGGGGTACCATTTTCCTGGATGAGATTGGAGAAATGCCATTGGGAACGCAAGCGCGTTTATTGCGCGTTTTGGAAAATGGTGAATTTATCAAAGTAGGTTCTTCAAAAGTTGTCAAGACAGACGTCCGCGTAGTGGCCGCTACAAATGTGATCCTGATGAAAAATGTCGAAGATGGAAAGTTCAGGGAAGACTTGTATTACCGGTTGAGCACCGTGCCCATTTTTGTCCCACCCTTACGCGAACGCGGAAGAGACATTGAACTTCTCTTTCGGAAATTCTCATCTGACTTCGCCGATAAATATAAAGTAAAGCCAATAGCCTTGACAGAGGATGCAAAAGAAGTTTTGCTTAGGTACCGCTTTCCCGGCAATATTCGTCAATTGAAAAATCTGGTGGAACAGATCTCTGTATTGTCAACAGAAGAAAAAGAAATCAACGGTGAACTTTTGCAGCGTTATCTGCCCAAAGAAAATAATTTGCCAGCGTTGTACAGAAGCGGTGTTTCAGAGAAAGAAAATCTCTCAGAGCGCGATATTCTTTACAAAGTTCTTTTTGATATGAAAAAGGATGTGATCGATCTGAAAAAGATTGTACTGGATTTGCTGAATGGCCAGGGTGATACCGGAAAAATGGTGAAAGAAAATGCAGGGCTATTTGAAGACATTCACCATGACGCCTCCTCTCCCGGTCATGATCATTTTGTATTTAACCTGCCTACTCCGCCGCCCCGGGCCAATGGGGAAGACATTGAGGATGTCCATGATATCGCGCACGAGACAGAAGAGGAGTCCTTATCCATTGAAAAGAAAGAAAAAGAACTGATTGTTCGCGCGCTGAGAAAAAATAATAATAAACGCAAATATGCGGCACGGGATTTGGGAATTTCTGAACGGACCTTGTATCGCAAAATCAAACAATACGAACTTGAAGAATAAAAATACCCTGAAGGCTGCCTTTCAGTTAGTTCTTCTCATATTAATTCCGATGTGCGGATTATCCGCTTTCCTGACTTCCTGCGGAATCTCCGCTAAATACTCGATGAGTGGCTCAACGACCAGCGCAAAAAACATTAGCATTGCAGAATTCTATAATAATGCTGACCTCGGACCAGCTAACATGTCGCAGGTTTTTACCAACGATCTGAAAAATTATTTCATTCAGAATTCCAGTCTCTCGGTGGTGGGTGAAGAAGGCGAATTGCAGTTGGAAGGCGAAATATCCGATCTCAGAATTACCCCCATCTCCCCGACGGCTACAGGAAATCCCACGGAAATCAACCGGGCATCCTCTACCAGACTAACCATCACCGTTAAGGCTACTTATATCAATACCCTGGATGAGAAAATGAGTTTCAAGGACAAAAGTTTTTCCTTCTATAAGGATTTTGATAACGAACTGAATGTAAGCGATGTCGAAGAAGCCTTCATCAAAGAAATCTTTCAGCGCATCGTTAACGACATTTTCAATGCTTCAGTAGCCAATTGGTAGGGGGTTGGGTGTCAGGCATTAGGGATCGGGCATTAGGTGTCAGGCATTGGGTGTCAGGCTTTAAAGAGTTGAAAGATTCGTGTTGCCATTTTGAATGCTACATCCTTTTGAAAATCCTTTCAATAGTCATTCGATCTCCTCACCGGCTCTGAACAAGCTTTAAACTTTCTGCTTTCTGCTTTTTCATGTTCGATTTAATTTTTTTAAATTAGCTCTTCAGGATACCCACAAATTTCCTATTTTTACTTCAAGCCCCAAAGCCGTGGATAAAACCGAATTCGTAGAATTACTGAAGCATTATGCTGGTACCTCGGTGGAGGAAGCGAAAGAAATCGCGTTATTAAAGTTAGCCTATCCGTATAGTCAGCTGTTGCAGACCTTGTCTGCGAGGGTCAGCAAGGATCACGGTTTTCAAAACCAACAAAGCGAGCTGCAGTTTGCTGCAGTCTATGCCTCAGACCGGTCGTTATTGAAAGAGCTCCTCACCGCCAGGTCCGAGGAACCTGAACTACAGATTGTTATTTCTAAGCAAGTCAATGCTGATGATCAGATAACCAGCACCATCGACTCTGTTGATGTGGCCGATGTTATTATGGATGATCTTGAACGTTTG
>JBDSIM010000047.1:0-7049 GCA_039917935.1 Cyclobacteriaceae bacterium
CTTTCGACTTTAGGATTCCGGTCATTACGGCTCCTTGGGGACTTGAGGACATCTTCCTCGCACCCGTTAGTATTACTGCATGCCCAGCACACCCATAAGGTCATCCCTCCGGGATTTAATAAATTCATTTTCCTATGCAAAAAACCCATGTAAAAACCATTGATACGTTTTATCATCATAGTGTCCCAATCGGAAGAGCCAGTACCGGTGGCCTTCATCATCTTCGACGCGGTAATAGTCGCGATGTTGTCCTTGTTGGAGCCACCACTCCTGTTCGATTCGTTCAGGCCCATCGGCCCTGGTGATCTTATGCAATTTTCCTTTATGCCGGAACAGCATCGGTGGATAATCCGGAATAGGTGCAGTGACCTCAATACGTTCTGGTATAGGCAAAAGCTGAAGTGGTCGTAGTTTGTCGACACGCCAGGGGGTTGTTAATTTTTCCTCAAGCGTTGAAGCGGGTTTGAATGATCGCTCCGGCCAGTAATGTTCATCCGGTACATACCGGTGAATGGCCTGCATACCAATCTTACCCGCCAGACGATCGATCAGTTCTGATAACCGTATGTCTTCCAATCCTCCGGATCCCTCCCATATTTTCTCCTGTTGCGGGTAATGATCTTCCACTTTCGGAGCTTCCAGGATAAACAACTCTATGCCCAGGGCAGGCTCGATCATGGGAATTTTAATTTCAAACAGTTTAAAAAGGTGGTTGACATTATTCGATGGGCGATTAGTACCAATGTCAACCATTTCGGTTTTCCCATCGACGCGAAACCCTTTGAATACAGCAGCGCGTAGTCCTTTTTGTTCCTGGCCGAGACGCAAACATAATGTGTTCAGCATTTGCAGTAAAGCGATCTCAATGCCCTTCGCCGTGATGATGGGTTCCATGCATGGCAAACGCTCCTGATAAGGTTCAACGGGTTGTACTGGCGCTAACACTTCTTCTTGCTTTCCAAGGGCCATATCCAATCGCATCAATAAGTGCTGGCCAAAACGTCGTCTGAGGGACGAGCGCGACATACTGATAAATTGGCTGATCTGATGAAGGCCGAGCTTGTGTAAACGCTCAACAGTAGCCGCCTCCAGGCGAAGGGCTTCGGGAGGCAACGGAAGCAACGCGTTTATAGGGATCCCGGTGGCCATCGGTTCGCTGGCAATGACCAGGGGTTCTTTCCCATATCTTGCCACGGCCCACGCAACGCCAAGGGTATCCGCTATGGAAGCCCGGACATCATAACCGCGGGCGTTTAATTTTTTTATAATTTCTGCCAGGTATGCCTGATCACCGCCCCAAAGATGGGAGCAACCTGATGCATCGAGTAAAAGACCATTGGGCAGATCAATCGCTACGATGGGTGTGAATCGGATACACCATAATGCAATGCGCTTGAGTAATCTGTTGGGAAGGTCTGGTAAATCATCCAAAACTTTTAGATCCGGAATGATCGCCCTGGCATCCGCGAGAACCATTCCGCAGTAGATACCTTTCTTTTGTGCAGTTACATTCGCGGCAGTGATTACCATCCTTCCATGTGAGGGAGCCCGTAAAACAAAAGCCATATTTCGAAGAAGGGGCTGGCCGACGGTGAACCAATCCGTTGTCAGGTGACGGAACCAGATGGAGACAAATCGTTGTGCCATCTCATCCGGCTTTGCTTAACGACCTGTCCTGGGAAACTTCAGCGTTGGGAGAAACGAATGATAAGTCGCCCGATGAAGTAAAGTGCTGTTGCCCTGGTAAAGTGGACGGGAATTGATATCCAGTTAAAAATCTTCCATCTATCCACTGGATATCCCACGCCCCGGCTTTGCCATTTCTTATTCTCAACAATTCTACCTTCCACTTTGGAAAACCAATACCGGGCAGATCCTCCATTGCCCCGTCCCGATAAACATCGGGAGCTATGGGGACACTTGGTAGCTGCGTGATCCTCCAGCGAGAGACGCAAGCTGTAGTATTTGGTTTATGGCAATGGCCACGAAGGATAAAACCTGTTACCTGACTTTGTTCGACTGCCAGTTGAAGACGTCTGGAAGCTGTAAAACTAATTTCACGCATCTCTCCCACCACCGTGGTAAGCGAGCCGCATTTCAACGCTTCCTCCATAGCCCACATAACCTCCTTTTCTTTTTTCACGTCGATAAAAATGAAACGGTCAGGCTGTATACCAAAGTTTTTCAGCGCCGGAGGAAAAAGTGTTCGCGATGAACTGATCCACATCGCCGTTCCGCTGCTTCCCATAAGCGACGACAGTAATCCGGCAATAAAACCGCTGGTGGCTGAGGCATTTTCTGCCTGGCCGGATAAAAATTCATGTACGGCCCCCAGGGGAAAAGAAGCGTTCGGGAAAGCATCTGCTATGGGCCCCAATCCCATGTCAACAGCAGCGTTGTTTGAGGGTTTAAATCCCTCCAGACGAAGAATATCCGTTTGTAATTTTTCAATAATATCCGCTCTTTTTACGCCCATCATAACATTTTCTGATACCTTGATCCAAAGGTAAAACTAATTTTATTAGTTAACATTAAACTAATATTTTTAGTTTTTTGAAAGTCCTGATTTATTGGGGGTGAAATTTATAATTATCTATTAATCAGATATTTATACTTAAACCAATTAAGTGATAATTTAATTATTTAATAAAATAATACTCATATTTTTTACCAATTATGCTGAAAGGATTCTTCCGCCATTGATAGAAGGCTACATCATAAAATGATGGAATGATGCATCAGTAGCAAATAACCATTCTCCTGTGTGGGAGGTCTGCATGTTAATTTAGTTGTTCCAAGTTTGTGTCGATACGATGGCCGTGATCAGCAAGGGGAAAAATAAATTCAACTCAAAAACTTCAAATGAATTAAGCGCGGCCACTATTATTCGAAATGTCCAAAAGCAATGATGCAGGGCCGAAAGAAGTAAATCGGCCCATACAATAAGGGAGGTCACCCCTATAGTGATTGTTATAAGTAAAATAAATTTTGCGCACCACCATAGTTTCATTTTTTGGATACGATAAAATAAGAAATATTCATGATTTTTACTCCCATAAAATTAACCTTCCCACATGAGAATTTCTTTATTAGCTCTTATTTTACTCGCCCACACTTTTAATTTGCATGCCCAACCCTCCTCAGGTAATCCTGTTTTTAGTGGATGGTACGCGGACCCCGAGGCTATTATTTTCAATAATGAAGTCTGGATATACCCTACCTATTCCGCTCGTTATGAAGAGCAGGTATTTTTTGATGCTTTTTCGTCAAAGGATCTGGTGAAATGGGAAAGGCACTCCCGGATATTAGACACGGCAAATGTGAAGTGGGCAAAACGCGCTGTATGGGCTCCTGCAGCCATACAAAAAGAAGGTAAATATTATCTGTTTTTTGGAGCCAATGATATTCAAAGCAACAATGAATATGGCGGAATAGGGGTAGCAGTGGCGGACCATCCGGAAGGTCCCTTTAAAGATCTGTTAGGCAAACCGTTGATTGATCAATTTCATAATAAGGCACAACCCATCGATCAGTTTGTTTTCCAGGATAAGGATGGCTCATACTACATTATTTATGGAGGCTGGAAACATTGCAATATGGCAAAACTGAATGATTCGTTTACCGGGTTTATCCCCTTCGAAGATGGAACCGTGTTTAAGGAAATTACGCCTGAAGGTTATGTTGAGGGTCCGTTCATGTTTTTGAAGCAGGGTAAATATTATTTCATGTGGTCGGAAGGAGGTTGGGGAGGTCCGGATTATTCGGTAGCCTACGCTATAGCTGACTCTCCGTTTGGCCCCTTTAAACGCATCGGTAAAATACTGCAACAGGATGCAGGCATAGCCACAGGCGCAGGACATCATTCTGTGATAACCATTCCCGGAACGGATTTGTGGTACATTGTTTATCACAGAAGGCCATTAGGAGAAACACATCCCAATCACAGAGTAACCTGTATCGATAAGATGGAATTTGATGAGGAAGGATTTATCAAACCCGTGAAGATTACCAGAGAAGGCGTGGCCAGTCAGAAGATAAAGTAATAGTCTGTATCTGATATCATTTAGAATGTTCTAAAAAAAAATCCTATTTTTAGTTGCCAGAACATTTTGCATTATACTGTTGTACGATGATCTCAAGGTCTCCCTTTCTGAGCTCTCTCTCCTCTATCATCCTGATCACTTCCGGACAATCAATTATATAGGAAAGCATATCCTTCCTGAAGGCAAGCCCGCGCGGCTGCAAGAGGGTCTCCTCACCTATTTGTAAAACATATTTTGCAAAAGTATAAGGATGGCTGCCTGTCATCGCTCCTGTCGAAGAATTATACGTTGTGGAATTTTGAGTATAGTAATAGTTAAACAGTTTTAGTTTTCCATCAATCTTAAGGCGAAGGAAAATATGGGTGTTCGTAAAAAAAATTGATCCTGCTCCAATGCTGTTAGGCCGTGACAACATTCTAATTTCTTCTTTCTTATTGTTAAATATTATTTCACTGGCTTCATCGGGCTTTAGTATTCTTTTATTTTTCATCGCATCGTAATACGCGATGCGATACTGGATTTTTTCGAAGTTGGGTTCCGATGATAAGAATCCAAAAGGAATATTGAATATCACTTCCAGGATGTTTCCCTGCCTGTCAACAATTTGCCCTGGGATTTTTTTTGCGTTCGCACTGCTGAGAATGAATGCCGTTGCTGTGAGAAAAATAATTATTCTTACTGCTTTGTTTATTTTAACGTGGATCATTTGCTAATGCTTAAAATGCACCTCAATGGAATGTGTATTTTCCCGACATGAGTTGCGTCTTCCAAGTACAGATTAGGCCCATGGAATATTCTCCAACAGAAATATCATGAATAAAAACTAAATATCATAATTTACGAAAATAGGGTTTCCCACATTTGCTATCTTGGAAGATCAACCTGCCATTATGAAACCATTAATAACACTAGTGCTGCTGCTGTGCCTCATTGTTTGCTCATCAGCGCAAAAAAGAATTGTTCTCCCATCCCCTGATGGAAAAATTATTTTCCAGTTCGCGCTTATCAATAGAATGCCAGGCTACAACCTTTTGTATAAAGGAAAATATTTGATTGAAAAGAGTCCGGTGGAACTTTCGTTTAACGGGAAAACGTTTGGCCGCAATGTTAAAATGCTTTCACCAAAATTCCGCAAGGGAGTCGAAGACTATGAATTGATTGTCGGTAAAAACAAAAAAGTTCATGATGAATATCGTGAGGTGATTATACCGTTGGAATCTCAAACCAAAGAGGCAGCGGTAAACCTTGTGGTAAGGGCTTTCAATGACGGGGTTGCCTTGCGATATGAATTCCTGTCTGTAAAAGGTCAGGACTCTCTGGTGCTCACGGACGAAAAAACAACCTTCAGGTTTACCGGAGATCCTGTTGCGAGGACTCTGCTTCTTCCGAGCTATACCAGCTCACATGAAAACTTCTATGCTACAAAATCAATCTCCAAATTGACGGAAAATGAATTGATGGACATGCCGACCCTTTTTGAATTGCCCGGTTTCGCCTGGGTGGCTGTCACCGAAGCATCATTGGTTGATTATGCGGGTTCCTATCTTGTAAAAGAGAATGGAGTGATCCGCGGTGTTCTTTCTCCCCTACCCGGCCAGCAGGAAATTAAGGTGAAAGCAGCGTTGCCACATAAAAGTCCTTGGAGGGTAATGATGATCAGTGACAGAATCGGAACGTTGATCGAGTCTGACATTATCACCGATCTCAATGAGCCTCTTGCATTGCGAGACGTCAGTTGGATAAAACCCGGAAAGACAACATTTCCTTGGTGGAATGGAAATGTACTTCCCGATACGTTGAACGCGCCAGGAAATAATTTCGTCACCCAGAAATATTACATCGACTTCTGTGCACGCAATGGCCTCGAATATCATTCTGTAGTGGAGTATGGACTTCATCAATGGTATACCGATGACGGTGTGGGTTTTCAGCCGGGACCGCATCCAGATGTGACAAAGCCGGTTCCAGGACTTGACATGAAAGAGGTTTGCGATTATGCAAAATCGAAAGGAGTTGGTGTGCGGGTCTGGGTGCATTGGGGCGCGTTGTATCCAAAGTTGGATTCGGCCTTTGCCATGTTTGAAAAGTGGGGACTGGAAGGAATGATGATCGACTTTATGGATCGTGATGACCAGCTGATGGTGAACATGCAGAATGAAATGCTCAGGAAAGCTGCTGATCATCATCTTCATGTACAGTTCCACGGTGCATACAAGCCAACAGGTTTAAGCAGAACATATCCGAACGAATTCACGCGTGAGGGAACGCTGAATTATGAGATTAACAAATGGGACGACAAAGGACTTCCACCGGATCACGACATCATGATTCCGTTCACAAGAATGCTCGCAGGAAGCACAGACTATCATATGGGTGGATTCCGCGCTGCTGCCCCTGGAAAATATATCCGGCAATATACGCGTCCTATGATGTTGGGAACCCGTTGCCATATGCTTGGAATGTATGTGGTTTTAGAAAATTATCTCGGTATGGTTTGTGATTACCCTGTCGCCTATGAGGGCCAGCCAGGATTCGATTTTATAAAGGAAGTCCCGACGACGTGGGATGAAACAAAAGTGCTTGATGCAAAGGTGGGAGAATACATTGTTGTCGCCAGGCGAAAAGAAAAAGCCTGGTTCATCGGTGCGATCACAGACCATGAACCGAGATCGTTAACTATTCCATTAACGTTTCTCTCGTCAGGTAACTATGAGGCTACTACCTACTCCGATGCACCGGATGTCAGTGTGAATGCCAATCATCTTACGGAAATAAAGGCTACTGTAACCAAATCAGATGAATTGGTTCTGAATCTTGCAGCGGGAGGCGGGATGGCCTGTAAGATCATTGCAAAGTAAGGTATAAAGGAATATAGGAATATAGGTATTAGTTAGCGGTCATTAAACATACCTTATACCTTATACCTTATACCTTATACCTTATACCTTATACCTTATACCTTATACCTTATACCTTATACCTTATACCTTTACCTTATACCTTTAT
>JBDSIM010000048.1:0-5333 GCA_039917935.1 Cyclobacteriaceae bacterium
GGATTATATAACCATCAATGCTGATGGAGTTATGCAAACAAAAGAAGAAAGTATGGCAGATTATGCTAAGAAAAAAATGTTTGCAGGCATGAGCTATAAATTATTTGATCGGAAAATCCGGTTGTATGGAAAAGTTGCTATAATAAATGGCCGGTCACAATATATTAGGGGTGATAACGTACTTGGAGAAGTCTATCATACTGAAATATGGATAAAAGAAAAGGGTAAGTGGATGTTTAATGGCTGGCAGGGAACCTTTACTAAAGGAGCTCAGGCAAACTTTAATTCCCAGGAAAAATAACCAACACTTAATTCGCCATACAAACAAGAACTGGATCAGGGTGATTTGAAGGAGGAGAAACAAAATCTGAACTATGAGAAAATAGATCGGCATTGTAAGCAAAGAAGAAAACACAAAAAAATAGAAAAGCAACTCCAGGTGACTGGAGAAGATCAAATCTCCACTACCGATCCTGATGTACGTAGCTAAAATGGGTAAGGAAGATGATTTTTCATTTTTTGAATCATTACACTCTATATAGGCAAAAAAAAACTTTGAAGAAAATAAATTTTGGGCAGTAACAGCATGAACCATAAAGTGTAATACGAAATTGCGCGAAGGTTTTTGCACGAACTGCTCGTTGTGCGTAATTTAATAAAATGAAACCCTTCCAAATCAACTTCCTTGATCATGTAGCCATAAAAGTTAGAGATATAAACGTCTCAATTGAATGGTATGAAAGAGTACTTGGACTAAAAAGATGTATTCTTCCTGAATGGGGGAATTATCCTGTTTTAATGCTTGCTGGAAAAACGGGTGTGGCAATTTTCCCGTTAAAATTAAGTGAGGTTAGTTCAATAAAAAATATAGAAGTCAAAATTGATCATTTTGCATTTAATGTAACAAATGAAGATTTTGACGAAGCAAAACAACATTACCAGAAGATTGGACAAGAATTTGAATTTCAGGATCATTTTTATTTTCACTCCATCTACACCAGTGACCCTGACGGACATACTGTTGAACTGACAACACTTGCAGTAGATGAGAATAGCTTTTACAAATTAAATTACATTGTAGGAAAATAAATGTTATTATATTGGTATGTCTATTCTTGATTGGTGAAATGAAAGCATAGTCTGCTTGCTCGCAGAGCGAAACATATTTGAATAGAAATTGAAATGAAAGTTGTACTCATATGTTCTACTTATCAAAACCTAAATGACAACATCCGCTAACGATAATGGTTTAGAAACACTCAATGAGCTGCTGGCAGACAATCAACAGTATGAACTGCTTAACGGTTTTGACGTAAGCAGGAATCATGTTGCCATGACATTAATAGCACTTTATCGTTTGGGAGCAACTTCGGAACAAATGAAGGTATACTACTCAGGTAAAAAGAAAAATGAAAATCCTTCTTTGGTTGACGAGAATGTCAATATCAATGAAGAAAACTGGTATCAGTACCTGGGCACATCAGCATCAGCATCAACATCCTATATCCGGTTTTTTACTGGAAAAATAAAGGCCGAAGGTGTTGAAAATGCCCTTAAATGCTACCTGCCTAAACTTATTTCAGGTGTAGCTGCCCATGCATATCACCCGTTAATAAGATTAGCTTATGGTGCAGAGATAAATAATGTTGGAGAAACTGCTTTTGCAATGGCCTATTTTGCTTCCACTTATAGGTCCTTCTGCGGTTACAGATAGTATACCAGTCAGTTTCTCAGAAATGTTAACCAGAATGACAGATAAGGAATTCCTGAATAAGATTGATGTGAGCGCAAATAATATAGTTGGCAGAATCGACCAGGTATTCAACAGTCATGAGTTTATTAATAGGTTAGGTCCGTTGAATTTCGGTAATGATGATCCGATGAAGAGCATTTCAAAAGAGATCATGAATGCTTTTGAAAAGATCCATGATTTTACCCTACTGCATGGAGTAACCAGTTGCCATGCCATACGGATACTTTTGCCGTTTATCCCAGATCAGAAACAAGCCGTTACAGAATTTTTTTATTCGTTGTGCGCAGCGTATGTGAGTGTATTGAAAATGAGAACAGAAATAAATAACCTGCCCTTGCCCGAATACAATAATGATGAAGAAAGTTTAAAAACAAAGGCAATAAAGAGTATGAACGAACATACTATAAAACTGACCTATACATGCTTTAAAGAATACGAAATGTACAAGCGACCGGAATACTTACAATTAATTACGAGAGAAGTACAATCACCGGCACTGTTCAAATAGCTCTATTTGGGGCACAATTGATTTAAAACATGAGACAAGTATTGATACAGATAATACGTTGGAAATGGACTCCTGCTATTATTATGCTTGGATTGGGGGTGATAAGCGCACTCCGAGCCGCAGGGATTCTGAACAGTTCAGTCAGTAATGTGCTTCAAATCATTTTGTTTCTCATTGGACTTAGTTGGGTGTTCGCAGGATCAGACAAATTGAGGCGCTTCTGTCATCTGTATCTATGGCTTATATTCATAGTCTCCCTTGGTGGCTTATTAGAAAGTATTGCGAATGGTTTGACAGCATTAACAGGAGCGGACAGCACCAGCACTTATCTTATCATTTCTGCTATCCACTTGATTATTGTATTTACAGTGCTATCCATATCAGGCGCATGGAAAAAGAGATATGTTGAAGCTGACAAGAAAAATTTTTATGCACGGTTTGCGGGTGGTTTATTCATTGTAGCGGCCACAGTTGTTTGGATAGGTGCAATGATCTGGCCGGGCCTCGAGCCTCAATAAATTTTGGAACACCGCTTTGCACATTTTATCACAACCGGGTGTTTCTTTACTGGCGGTTTAATTCTGCTCACTGGATTTGCTGTTTTTACTGTAGCGTTACGTGAAACTGGCGAGCAGTTCTTTTCCGGGCTCGGGCTTATGGGCTTCATCGTTAGTACAGTGCTTTGGATTATTCATCTTACTTACCGGTTTACAATACCTGTGCATGCAGCAGACGAGTTGGCAGCAACAGGAACTGTTCCTCCTTACTTTCAGGCACTGCGGGAGTGGGCAGGGTTAATGTTTGGTGTGTACATCTTTATGGCGTACTTATCGATTGCATCTTATGGAGCTGCACTTCTTAAAACAAATTTTCTTTCTAAGGGTTTTGCACGAACATGTATAGTGACAGGATTCATCTTTGCTTTCATGAATGCCGCTATGATACCGGGTTTTGATATGCCTTTGGAAGTGCCAATTGTGCCTTACCTGATAGGAGTTCTTCTGCTGATCACACCACAGGCCTCTGTTGCGACAACTGCTGAGACTATACAATAATTTGCACCCCAAAAGGCAAAGAATATTTAATCAGCCACCCAAATTGGTAAATTCCTGATGCGTTTTGATCTGCCTTTGGAAGTCCCCATTGTGCCGTATTTAATTGGAGTGCTTTTACTAATTAATCCACAGACGGCTTTTACAAGGACTAGTAAAGTTGAAAAATTATCGGTACCATAACTGCAATGAGAAAACGGTGTCTTTGTAAAGCTATAAACAGTTAGAGGTAATTTTGATCATTTCATAATTTAAAATTATTTAAATGAGCAACATGCGGAACTCACCTGAATTTCGTTTTTATTATTTCACAAGTCGCTACGCAGAAACTGTATCTTTTTACAGAGATATACTGCAACTGGAAGAAGTTCGCTCATGGGACAGAGGAGATTGTGAAAAAGGAACCATCTTCCGTTCGCCCAATGGTGCAGGTTTAATTGAAATTGAAGCAGGAACTGAAATTCCTACAATTCAAGGAGGCCTTTATATTCAGGTAGAAGATGTAGATATGTGGTATAATATTGCCGTTGTAAAAAAAGTCAATATCATTCAGCCTATTTCGAATACTTCTTATGGGCACCGTTCTTTCAAATTTGCTGACCCGAACAATTTGATCATTGGCTTATTTAATTATCTTTCCTAATAATAGTATGTCAAAAGAAACGTATCCATCCGACCAAGTACATCTTCCTGGCTTAAAATACTCTGATTTTCTTTGAACCTAAAAATATGGCTCAAAGAAAAAGCTCGCAGGTAATTTGGAAAGGTCATTTCCAAAATTATGAAAATTCTAGCTTGACAGTTTCTGCTTTTTGTCAGAAGCATCATCTTTCCAGTGGTATGTTTTATTACTGGCGTCGAAGGTTGAAGGCGAAGACTGATGTTGAGCAGATTTCATTTCGTGAAATTCAGATTCCGGACATTCCCAGTGCTGCTCGAATCCGGATTGAATTTTCGAATGGTGTGAATATTTTCCTGGAAGGAGATGTCTCACCCGTCTATGTTCGGGAGCTTGCAGGATGCTAGGCTTCCACTCCGCACAACGTTTTTACATCTGCACCACTCCGGTCGATATGCGTAAAGGTATCGATGGACTATGTGGGTTGGTTCGTCATTTACTGGAAGATAATCCGTTGAGCGGGTATGTTTTTATTTTTTTGAATAAGTCGCGAGATAAAATCAAGCTCCTGGTTTGGGATAAAGATGGATATGTTCTGTATCAAAAAAGATTGGAGCGCGGACGGTTTGAAGAGCTACCTGCGCGGAATGAAATCAAATGTAAGATCACGTATGATCACCTTGTGATGTTGATCAGCGGCATTTCACTGCGTCATCTGGTGCAACGAAAAAGATAAAGTGCTTTGTCCACAAATTAGGTGTGCGAATGTTAGTAAAAACATATTCAATTATTTCGTTATGAATGACATGATGAAGTAAATTTGTATTATGGATTATGAAGCAATGCTTGCGGAAAAAGATGCAATTATTGTCCAACAAAATATCCTTATTGAGGAATTACTGAAGGAATCTTCAAGTGAAATTCAGCAGTTAAAACATGAATTGAACCAGCTTAAGAAACTGATCTTCGGCAACAAGAGCGAACGATTTATTGCCGAAGTAAATGCCAATCAACTTTCCCTTTTTACTTCCGAAGAACAAGACATCTCTTCCGATCATGTTGTGGAAAAGCAACATATTGAGTACGATCGCAAAACACCTAAGAAACATCCTGGGCGAAACGCTATCCCAGATCATCTGCCGGTAGAGGAAGTGATCATCGAACCTGAAGAAGACACTAGCGGCATGAAGAAGATCGGTGAGGAGATCACCGAAACATTGGAATATACTCCCGCGAGCCTGGTGAAAAAAAGAACTATCCGACTCAAATATGCAAAGCCGGATGGTGACGGCATAGTGATCGGCCAATTGCCTTCACGACCCATACCAAAAGCAATTGCTGAAGCCAGTTTGCTATCACATATTATTGTAGCGAAGTTTATTGATCATCTTCCTTTCTATC
>JBDSIM010000049.1:0-35024 GCA_039917935.1 Cyclobacteriaceae bacterium
CCTGCCATTGAAGCCATTAAACCCTCCTTTTTTGAGATCACCGTTGCCATGGCTTTCGATTATTTTGCGCAGCATTCCGTAGACATCGCTGTAATCGAAGTTGGATTGGGCGGGCGACTGGATTCCACCAATGTGATAACGCCATTGGTTTCTGTCATCACCAATATCAGCTGGGACCACAAAGACTTGTTGGGCAATTCGCTGAGGGAAATTGCAAGTGAAAAAGCAGGAATAATAAAAACAGGTATTCCTGTGGTGATCAGTGAACGGCAAAGAGAAATTGAGCACGTTTTTATCAATAAGGCAGGGATCGAAAAAGCCGAAATATCTTTTGCCTCGGACGAATATACGGTTGAAATGAATTCGGAATACGGCACCATCCAGGTCCTGAAAAACAAGGCTACCCTCCTGAAGGATACCGCGTTTTCCTTATCTGGTTTTTATCAAAGAAAAAACATTCCCGGGGTTCTGAAGACAGTGGATGTTTTACAAAGGTATTTTAGTATCAGTCCCGCGCAATTGAAAAAAGGACTCGAAGATGTTGTGCGCGTTACAAAGCTGAAAGGGCGGTGGCAAACACTCCAGCAGAATCCCATGGTCGTATGTGATATAGCCCATAATTTCAGTGGCGTTCAGGAAGTGCTTCATCAGTTATCAGGCATGTCTTTTCATCGACTTCATATCGTCTGGGGAATGGTTAAGGATAAAGAAGTGAATGAAATCCTTTCAATCCTGCCAAAACACGCGACCTATTATTTCTGCCAGGCAAAAATTCCCCGTGCGCTGGACGCTCATGCATTAAAGGACATGGCTACGAAACATGGATTGGTCGGAGAGGTTGTTTTGGATATCAATGAAGCAAAAAAGTCTGCTTTGGCCAGGGCGAGGAATGATGACCTTATTTTTATCGGCGGCAGCACGTTTGTGGTTGCTGAAATCGAGGAGCTATAATTTTATTTTGTGAAGCGAAAACAAGAGCGTTTTAAAATTATTGAAGAAAACCCCAATGTGATAGAGCCCACCAAAGCACTATATGAATCTATCAAGGGGAAATGGCGCAGCGAATATTTTAAGAACTCAAACCCCGTAACGTTGGAGCTTGCCTGTGGCAGGGGCGAGTATACCATCGGACTCGCCAGACTTTTTAGTGATCAAAACGTCATCGGAGTGGATATAAAAGGAGAACGCATTTGGAAAGGAAGCACTATTGCGTTGGAGGAACAGTTAAGGAATGCTGCTTTTTTGCGGACGCATATTTTATTGATAGAAAATTTTTTCCAGGCAGGTGAAGTGAATGAAATCTGGATAACTTTCCCTGATCCACGCCCGCGCAAAAGGGACATTAAAAGAAGGCTGACAAGCCCGCGGTACCTTGATCTGTACAAGCGCCTGCTGCAAGAGGGAGGTTACGTGAGACTAAAGACTGATAACACGCAACTGTTTGAATATTCACTGGAACAACTTCACTTGCGAAGCGACATTTCGGACCTGGCTTTTACAGATGATGTCTACAATTCCGATCTTCAAAAAGAGTGTTTTGACATCAAAACACGTTACGAGCAAGAGTTTTCGCAAAAAGGAGAAAAAATTAAATATTTGAGATTTAGATTTGTATAGTGAGTAAACCTTACCTGTTATGGATGAAGTGAATTTTGACCTGGAGGAGCTATTTTTAAAGGCTGACGGGTTGATAGCCGAAAACCGTTTAAGTGAAGCGGCTAAATTATTGGAGAATATTTTATCGGATGCTCCTGATTTTGGAAAAGCCCATAACCACCTGGGTTGGTTATTTGAAACTAAGTTCAAAAACTTACAACGAGCCGAAGAACATTACAGGCTTGCTTTAAAATTTAATCCTGAATATACCGCGGCTTATTACAATTATGCTTACCTCTTATCGTCGCTTCGGAAATTTGATGAGTTGGAAATTCTCCTCCAGCGTTGCATCAGTGTACCGGGTGTTAGCTATGCCACTATCTACAATGAGTATGGTCTGATGCGGGAAATGCAGGGGCAGATAGACGATGCTATCCATTACTTCAAACTGCATATCAAAAATTCCTTCGATGTGAAAAGTATCGAAACCGCCTCCGACTCAATCAAGCGGTGCGAACGAAAAAAAGAGTTGCTTTAGCAAGCCCTCCACGTCGTTTTGTTGGCCACTCAATATCGTGTCACATACCCGAAATTACGCTATTAGGCAATTGACCTTAGACCAATGACTACTAAACACCAACTTAATTCCTAATTCCTACCCCTTAGTGCTTAGTGCCTGCTGCTGAATGCCTAATTCCCATCCACCTCGAGCGCTTCCAAAATATTACCAAGCTGATCATAATTAGTAACCCCCGGACGCGATTGTTTTGAGGACTCTAAAACAAAACCAGCGAAGCACTCATTGGATAACTTCTCGTGTAACTTATCAAGCGATGTTATTTTTATTAGGGCAGGATATATTCCCGGTAAATCTTTGCAGGTTGTTTGTTCGCCTACGAGCAAATAAAAAAAATTAGTATTATCATATGAGGTGACCGTCGTGATTTCCTCAGAAGGGAGATAGACGATGCATGGCAACGACAACGCTGTGCCGAATGCCTTGAATTCAGCATAGGTCAACTCAAAATAATCCGGGGCATAAGTTTGAATAATAAAACCAATCTCATCGGCTGAAGTGATTCCATACAATTCGGCGATTATTTTAGGGCCTGAAACCCATCCGCGGATTTCCTGAAAAAGCTCCGGCGGAATGTAATCTTCCTGTCCGGGAATCACCCGGAATCCCAACATTTCTACCCCCATTCCCGAACAATACCGCGCATCGCTGAGGTTGGAAATCCTGCTTACTTTCACCAAGGCATTTAAAGACATAAGATAATCCCGAAAGAAAAAATAACTTTGTACCGTTTACGTTTCAATTCTGGTGCGGATTTAATGAAAACCCCTTAATCCTTGAAGTATTTCGTTAAGTTTTTAATGGTTTTAGCCTTGATGGCGGGGTGCGAAGGGGAGGAAACTACCCTTAGGGATTCCGGATCAGCCTATTTCCCCTTAAATAAAGGCATTTATCAGGTTTATTCAGTAACGGAGACACTTTACCTGGGTTCAATTACACCCGAGATGTCGACCTATGAATTAATGACGGAGGTAGTGGATTCGATCGCATCGGCTGGTGGTTACTTGTACGTTATTAACCGAAGTCGCAGGCAGTCAGACACGGACCCATGGGAACCACTGGATACCTGGTCAGGAAGGAAAAATTCACGTGAAGCGATTGTATCGGAAGGCAACATCCCATTCCTCAAGGTGATATTCCCCGTGCGGGAGGGTACGCGGTGGGATGGTAATACCTTTAATACCCTGGGTGAGGACGAATATGAACTGAGGATTACGGCACAACCCTATGTAGTCGGTGGAATGAATTTTGAGCACACCTTAACCATTGAACAGGAACGAAATGAAGATTTTGTCGTTTTTAATGATACCCGCAGAGAGGTATATGCGTTGGATGTTGGACTCGTATACCGCGAAACCATTCAATATAGCTACTGTACAGATGACAATTGTCTTGGACAACAAAAAATAGTAAGCGGAATTGAAGTGAAACAAGTGATCAAGCAATATGGGAAGTATTAAGATTTTTAAAGCCATTGTTTTGATCTGTTGGGTTAGCTATTCAGCATCCGCGCAGGAAAACCGATACATGGTTTTCTTTAAAGATAAATCGGGAATCCCTTTTACGGTGGCTCAACCCATTGAATTTCTCTCGCAGAAAGCCATTGATCGCCGGCTCAGACAAGGAATAGATATTTCACCGCAGGATTTACCCGTAAACAGCGCCTATCTTAATGGTGTACGCAACGCAGGGGCTAAAGTCTTTTATCAAACCCGTTGGATGAATGGTGTATTGGTTAAGTGCGACCCTACGGTTCTGTCCGCGGTTCAAAACCTAGCCTATGTTGATCACGTAGAATTTGTTGCTCCCCCGGTGTCGTCATCCGGTGGCGGGAGAAAATCCTTCAATCTTCACAGAAAAAATAATCACACTGGTTTTGAAACGGAAAATCAGCTGCGCATGATTGGGGTTGACCGGATGCAGGAAGGTGAGTACAAAGGGGAGGGAGTAGTTATCGCTCTCTTTGACAGCGGGTTTCGTGGAGTAAACTTGACTTCACCGTTCGCGCATATTTTTTCGGAAGGCAGATATAATGATAAAGTAAGCTTTGATTTTGTGCATAATTCTGCAGATGTATTTCAGTATGACGATCACGGGACACAGGTTCTATCGGTAATCGCCGCCAACGTTCCGGATGCTTACACGGGTGGAGCCTATGAGGCGAATTTTCAATTGTATATCACGGAAGAGGTTCCTACCGAATACAGGGTAGAGGAATACAACTGGTTATTTGCTGCGGAAAGGGCCGATAGCGCGGGGGTTGATATTATTAATTCCTCCCTTGGCTACTATGATTTTGATGACCCTCTTATGAATTATTCCCTTGAGCAGATGGATGGTAAAACTGCGGTCGTAACGAAAGCCGCCCAATGGGCAGCAGACCGGGGCATATTGGTTATCGCAAGTGCGGGCAATGAAGGGAACCTTCCGGCCTGGAGAATTATTACAGCCCCCGCGGATGCCAGAGATGTGTTGGCCATTGGCGCTGTGAACAGCACCTTGCAAAAAAGTAATTCAAGTTCCATTGGCCCGACTGCGGATGGCCGGATAAAACCTGATCTCGCTGCGTTAGGAGTCGGGGTAAAGGTAGTTAACGCGACTGGACAAATATCTACCGCCTCTGGCACCTCCTTGTCCGCACCATTGGTCACAAGCCTTGCAGCAGGAATATTACAGCGATATCCCGATCTTACCAATAAACAGATCATGGATCTTTTAAGACAAACAGCGTCTCAGGGAAACAAACCCGACAACGCATTGGGATATGGCATTCCAAATTTTGTGGCCCTGGTCAATTTTCAGGAGCAGGCGCCTCAGACCAACCTGTTCGATGTTTATCCCAATCCCCTGATTGACGATACGCTTATGGTGAGTCCTTTGGATCCCGCTTTGATCGATTCATGTGAAATGGAAATTATTTCGTCACAGGGTCAACGGGTAGGTCAGTATACGATTCATTTTAACTGGCTTAACAGGACGTTTAAAAAAGATATCTCATCGCTGGCCTCCGGGATTTACTATATCCGGATTTTTTCTCAGCAAATCAGATATACCTTTAAAGTGGTTAAATTGTGATGCCGGAATAGTTCGCTATTTTTGTTGCAAATCCCTGACAGCATGCCCAATCTTCCGATCATTGCGCCATCCATTCTCGCGGCAGATTTTGCCAATCTGGAGAGGGAAATCCGGATGATCAATGACAGTGAAGCTGACTGGATTCACATCGATATAATGGATGGTGTCTTTGTTCCCAATATTTCAATGGGGGTTCCGGTGGTTGAAGCGATCAATCGTCATGCAAAAAAAATACTCGATGTTCACCTCATGATCGTGCAGCCTGAACGCTATGTGGAAGCCTTCCGGAAGGCCGGGGCTGGTATTATTTCCGTTCATGTTGAAACTTGCCAGCATCTTCACCGCAATATCCAGCAGATAAGAGATCTTGGTTGTAAGGCAGGGGTGGCCATCAACCCGCACACGGGTATTCAGGAATTATCAGAGGTCATTCGCGATATTGATATGGTTTGTCTGATGTCGGTTAACCCCGGTTTTGGAGGACAAAAATTTATCGAAAGAACCTACCAGAAAGTGACTGCCCTGAAACACATGATCAGAGAATCAGGATCTTCTGCGCTGATTGAAATTGATGGAGGTGTAAACCAAACCAATGCGAAACGTTTATTAGACGCGGGAGCGGATGCCCTGGTGGCCGGAAATTTCGTTTTCAGTTCACCCCAACCGGTGGAGGTTATAAAAGGGCTGAAAAATCCGCATTGGACATAACGAGAATAGAAAGTGTGCGAAAACGGTTGGAACGCATAATCATGTGTTCTGCGACCACACATCTTTCCATCAGACCCAATAAACCGGCAGGATTTTTGACCTGATTGACAGGATTGGGTGAAAGAGTAAAGAACGTATTATTTGATACATCCAACCATAACCTGATATGTGCAAAATTCTTATTCCCCTGATGATTCTTGGGCTTACCGCCTGCCAGACCCGGCACGTCACCCGCCTTGACCCGGCAACACAAATCGACCTGAGCGGACGATGGAATGACAGTGATTCCAGAAAAGTAGCCGACCAGATGATCTTTGAATTGTTCGATTCAGATGCTTTTAAAAAATATGCCCAATCCAAAACCACCAAGCCCGTGGTGGTAGTAGGCATGATCCGAAACAAAACTTCCGAACATATTGATCCGGATAATTTCGTCAAAAAGATCGAATTGGTCATTCATAATTCAGGTGTCGCAGACCTGGTAGAGTCGTCTGAATTTCGTGATCAACTTAGGGTTGAGCGCACGGAGCAACAGGATTTTTCTGATCCATCCACGGTAAAAAGAATGGGTATGGAGACGGGGGCTGACCTCATGCTATTTGGGGAAATGACTTCCGAAACAGATACCTTTAATAACCGCAGAGTAGTAAATTATATTACCACCCTTTTTTTAACCGATATTGAGACCAATAAGCGCGTGTGGTACGGGCAAAACGAAATAAAAAAATACATGAAGAATTAAGCAAGCACAGACCGATTACCGATTACCGATTACCGATATACGTCACCGAATTACCAAATGAACCCCGGTAAATTTTTTATTATTCTGCCTTTGGCTTTCACCGGCTTGCTCCTGGCGTCCTGCGCTACGTATTACCAGAAGCACTATGATTTTAATTCAGAATTTGAAAAAGGCGACCTTCCCAAAGCCCTCGAAACCCTTCAGCAAAAAGAATCACTGGCCAACAGTAAAAGCAAATTTCTATACTTTGTGAATAATGGGCTACTCCTTTCTCTGTTGGGAAAGTATGAGGAGAGTAATGCGTTTTTGGAAAAGGCATTTATGTTCGGAGAAGATTACCAGATTAATTATTTCCATGAAGCCGCCGGATATTTTACCAACCCGAATATGGCTGTGTACAAAGGAGAAGATCATGAGCACCTGATGCTTTTGTATTTTAAAACAATCAACTTCCTGAAAATGAATATGCCTGAAGAAGCCCTGGTGGAATGCCGGCGGCTGAATATCAGGTTAAACCAGTTAAGCGATAAATATCACACCGTAAACAAATATCGTCGCGATGCCTTTATCCACAACCTGATGGGTATAATCTATCAGTCAACAAACGATTACAACAATGCTTTTATCGCCTACCGCAATGCCTGGGAGATTTACGAGCAGGATTACAGCAGCCTCTTTGCTTTGCATGCACCCGATCAATTAAGGAAAGATCTCCTTAACACTGCCTGGTGGACAGGCTTCACGGAAGAGTTTTATCACTACAGGGAAAAATTTAACATGCCTGAATACGTCCCTGTAAAACCGGAAGCCGAACTGGTATTTTTTTGGCACAACGGACTTTCCCCGGTAAAAAACGAATTGAGTATCAATTTTCTGATCGATCACCGTTCAGAGAATATGGTAGTCTTTACTAACGAACAGCTGGGAATTGCTTTTCCCTTTGCAATCGAGGAGAAAAAAGAGCGGTCTGACCTGCAAAGCCTTGACATCTTCAGGGTAGCTTTTCCAAAGTATGATGAACGACCCGAATATTTCCGAAGGGGATCAATTGAGCTGGATAGTATATCCGTACCGTTAGAATGCGCTGAGGATATCAGTAAGATCGCTGTTCACTCATTACGAGAACGAATGGTGCTTGAGTTCAGCAAAGGTTTGCTTCGCGCGGCGCTCAAGAAAGCCACTGAAATGAGCATGAAAAAAGAAGATGAAGGCCTGGCGGCACTCATCGGCGTGGTGAATGCGATGACCGAAAAGGCGGACACCAGAAACTGGCAAACATTGCCGCATAGTATTTATTACGCCCGTGCCCCATTGAAGGTCGGGGCTAACAAAGTTATTTTTCAAATTGATGCTGATCATGATCGGGCGCGTTACACCTTTACCTACCAGGCAAAAAAAGCGCAGACACTATTTCATACATTTTCGTCGTTAGAAACATCTTTGGGGATGCCTTATCGGTTGTATTGAAAAAATGACTGCGGGTCTCCGAACAGTTTTTTTGACGCGGCCGTCAACGCTCAATTTTAGGATGATTACCATATTAGTCGTATTTTTAACGTTAAGTGTATAGTTGCTAAAAGCCAAAACCTATTCTTCTGAAGCGCTTTTCTTCAATACTTTGCCTCATCATCGCCCTGCTGGGCGGACCATCCCTATTCGCACAATATGAAAGGGAGGAAGATGCTACCATACCCCTGGAGCATTTTTATGTTCAGCGACAGAAAAGTGGCCTGCGTTCCCTTTTGAGTAAACTCTATTTCGGGCTGAGTTCAGGATATGGAAACACCTCCTTCCGGCATAAACTGGATGGTTTTGGTATCGTTCAGCAATTGGATTCCCTTCCTCAGATTTTTCAGATTAACAATCCTGCGGGCCGCTTTACCAATTGGACCAATGATGTTACAAATTCCACTTTCCCACAGGTACCGGGCGCATTTACGGTAGCCTCAGATACCGCGAAAATTGGTTTCCGGAGTAAAACACTTCACATACCTCTGAAGGCTACTGTTCACGTCGAATTTAACCGGTATCGCATTGGAGGGGGCTATTCCATTGATTATACACGCTTTGGAGACTTTCGGCCTGTCATTTATGAGGATAACATAGCGGGTTATTCACTTAATAAATCCAGCATTTTTCTGAAACACTACTTCGGAATGATCGGGGCGATGGTATATCGGTATGAGCAATACGTACTTGTAGTGGATGCCAATATTGGAGGGTATAGTCTTGGAAAAAGTTTTGCCAAAGAAAAAATGAGCAAGAGTTTGTATTTCAATCTGGGGGTAACCGCTGAACGTGAATTTTCGGAAAACTTCAGGGTTTTCATCCGCCCCTCATATGAGATAAAGTCTTATAAACTCACCATACCGGAATCCAGCCAGACCATCCGGCATCGAATGGATGGATTCTATATCAATGCCGGTATAACCTATCGAATGCCAGCATTGAGGAGGTGTTTTTTAAAAAGCTGTCACGCCCAGATCAACCATGCTCATGGCAACCGCGAATACCGCAGTCGACGACATCCCATCCACAAAAAACAGAACCCTCACTATGGTGAAAACTATCCCGTCCTGATCAAATACAAAGGGAAAAACAAGAAGAAATTAAACCCGTATTAGCTTAAAGCAAAAAGCATAAAGCTAGACTGAGGAAACCTCCAAAGCTTTCTTCTTTCGGCTTTCTGCTTTCCGCTTTTTAACCTGCTTTCTGCTTTCCGCTTTCTGCTTTTTCTCCTATCTTGCACGGCTGAAAAAAAAGTTGTTTCGGCATAAACAAACGCAAGTAAATGGCAGAAGAAACCAGTGGTTTGCCGCCTCCAAGGCAAAGTATAATTCCAATTAACATTGAAGATGAAATGAGGGGTGCCTACATCGATTATTCGATGTCGGTTATTGTCTCCAGAGCCCTTCCGGATGTTCGCGATGGACTGAAACCAGTACATCGCAGGGTATTGTTTGGAATGCAGGAGTTAGGGGTAAATTATAACAAGTCTCATAAAAAATCAGCAAGGATTGTCGGGGAGGTTTTAGGAAAGTACCACCCGCACGGAGATGCCTCTGTCTATGATACTATGGTTCGTATGGCCCAGGACTGGTCACTGCGTTACACACTGGTTGACGGCCAGGGTAACTTCGGTTCTATCGATGGAGACTTTCCTGCTGCAATGCGTTATACGGAAGCCCGGCTAAAGCGGATAGCGGAAGAATTGCTGGCTGACATCAACAAGGACACGGTTGATTTTCAACCTAACTTTGACGATTCACTAACTGAACCGACCGTTCTTCCCGGAAAACTTCCCAACCTGCTAATAAATGGTTCCTCCGGTATTGCGGTGGGTATGGCCACCAATATGGCCCCGCACAATTTGCGCGAAGTCATTGATGGCATCGTTGCCTATATCGACAATCATGAGATCACCATCCCGGAGCTGATGAAATTTGTAACCGCTCCGGATTTCCCCACCGGTGGAATTATTTATGGTATGGCCGGCGTACAGGAAGGATACCTGACCGGAAGAGGAAGGATCGTAGTGCGGGCAAAAGCGGAAATTGTTACCCAGGCAAATGGCAAAGATCAGATAATTGTTACCGAAGTTCCCTACATGGTGAACAAGGCCATGATGATCGAAAAGACCGCGGCCCTGATCAATGAAAAGAAAATTGAAGGTATTTCAGACCTTCGCGATGAATCTGACCGCGATGGCTACCGGGTTGTTTACGATCTTAAAAGAGACGCTATTCCAAACATTGTCTTAAACAATCTTTACAAATACACACAGCTTCAATCATCATTTGGTGTAAATAACGTGGCGCTCGTGAAGGGTCGCCCGCAGACATTAAACCTGAAAGACCTGATAAAATACTTCGTCGAACACAGGCATGAAGTGGTTATCAGGAGAACAAAATTTGAACTGGCGGAAGCCCAAAAGCGCGCACATATTCTCGAAGGGTATCTGATTGCCCTCGATAATTTAGACGAAGTAATTTCTCTCATCAGGGCATCCAGAGATCCGGATACGGCCCGTGAAGGATTAATGAGCCGTTTCGGATTATCCGAGATCCAATCCAAAGCCATTCTTGATATGCGTTTACAACGCTTAACCGGCCTTGAACGCGATAAAATTCAACAGGAATATGAGGAGGTGAAAGCCCTTATCGACAAACTCAATGAGATTCTCGCGAATGAATCTATTCGTATGCAAATCATCAAAGACGAGCTTGCAGAATTGAGAGACCGCTATGGGGACGAGCGCAGAACCCAGATCATTCCGAGCGATGATGATTTTACGATGGAAGATATGATCGCCAATGAAGATATGGTTATTACCATATCTAATCAGGGATATATCAAACGCACCCTGCTCTCCGAGTATAGAACGCAGGGAAGGGGCGGTGTCGGATCAAAAGGGGTCTCAACCAAAGAAGATGACTTTACAGAACACCTTTTCATTGCCCAGGCACACAATTATTTACTGATATTTACCGATCAGGGAAAAGTGTATTGGAAAAAAGCATACGAGATTCCGGAAGGAAATAAGATCTCGAAAGGAAGGGCCATACAAAACCTGATCAACATTGAACCGGGCGATAATATAAGGGCCATTATCACCGTGAAAAATCTTCAGGATGAAACGTACACCAATAACAATTTTGTAATTCTCTGTACGGAGAAGGGCGTTATTAAGAAAACTTCACTTGAAGCATATTCCAGGCCCAGGCAAGGGGGTATCAATGCCATTACGATCCATGAAGGTGACCGTCTGTTAAACGCCTCTATGACCAATGGCAAGAATCATATTGTTATTGCTAAAAGCGAAGGGAAGGCCGTTCACTTTAATGAATCACAGGTGCGGCCGATGGGCAGAACAGCCGCCGGAGTACGCGGGGTAACCCTGGATTCTGACACAGATAAAGTAATCGGTATGGTTTGTATATCAAGAGAAGACGCTAACTTATTAGTGGTTTCTGAGAACGGATATGGCAAGCGATCCATCATAGAAGATTACCGCATTACCAATCGTGGAGGGAAAGGGGTTAAAACGCTGAACATTACAGAGAAAACTGGCAAACTTGTTGCAATCAAGGAAGTTGTGGATGAAGACGAACTCATGATCATCAATCGATCTGGTATTACGATCCGCATTGAAGTGAGGGAACTTCGTGTGATGGGCAGGGCAACGCAAGGGGTGAGACTTATAAAATTAAATGAAGATGACCGTATTTCTTCCGTAGAAAAAATACAAAAAATTGAAGGAGAAACTTTAAATCAATTAACAACCATATAAACTTAATATAATGAAACGAATAATTTTTCTGATGTTCATGCTGGTGGCCGTCTCTGTATCTGCTCAGAAGAAACAGAAACCCAATATCACCAAGGCATTGAAGTCATTGCAGGAAGGCAAAGTGGCTGAAGCCAAACAAATAATTGATGATGCCACTACGTATGAAAAAACAATGAACGACGGGAAAACCTGGTATTACAGGGGTTTAATTTACGCTACCATTGACACAACATCTAACGAATCTATTAAGGCTTTGTCTGACGATGCCCTTACCATTGCGATGGAATCTTTCGCTAAGGCCGATCAGTTGGCTAAGGGTGGGAGCGAATACTTTACAACCGATGCCACTAGCGTAGTGCCCATTACGAAAACTCAGCAGGTCCAGCAACTTGCAAACTTTTATCTGAACAAGGGAGCAAACCTGTATCAGTCCGATAGTCTGAAAGAAGCCATGGAATATTTTGAGAAAACACAAGTGATCACCCCCAATGATACCACCGCATTCTTCTATGCTGGTTTTGTGGCTAACGCGATGGAGGATCATGACAAAGCCATCGCTAATTTTGAGAAATATATTGAAAAAGGAGGCACATCTTCTGACGCCTATTCATTGATGATCAATACTTATAGCGGCCCGAAAGAGGATAAAGAGAAAGCCCTGGCAATCTCCCGGAAGGCTAAAGAAAAATTTCCTGCTAACGAAGAGTTCCCGAAAGTTGAGATCGGCTTACTGATCGACATGGACAAGGTTGAGGAGGCAAAAATCGGATTGGAACAGGCCGTAGTCCGCGAACCTGATAATAAAACTTACCATTTTTATTTGGGATATGTTAACAGCAAACAGGAAAAATGGGAGGAGGCAAGGAAACATTTTGATGAAGCACTTCGCATCGATCCTGCATACTTTGATGCGCAATATTATCTCGCTCAGGTCTATCTGATAGATGCAGCGAAAGTGAACGACCAACTGAAAAATCTGGGTATTTCGCCCGCTGATAAGAGAAAGCAAGCTGAACTTGACAAGCAACTGGTGCAAAAGTATAAGATTGCCCTTCCACACTGGGAGAAGGCGGAGCAGATGAAGCCGAATGATACTGATGTACTGGATCGCTTAAGAACTATTTACTACTACATGGGCGACGATGTGAACGAGAAACGGGTCACTCAGAAATTAAAAACCCTCAGTCCTGAAGAAGATAATTAATAAGGGATTTCCATTAAATAAGAAAGCCGGCTAAATGCTGGCTTTTTTATTGTTTTAAAGGTCAACATTCCTTTAACTTGACTTCAAATGATTACACTGATGCCAGAACAAACGATAAAAACGGCCCTGCTTTCTTACGGAATGTCAGGGGAGGTTTTTCACGGACCTCTTTTAGAATCCCATAAGGGTTTTGAGATTTCTAAAATATGGCATCGGGATTCCAAAAAACCGGTTAAACACCCCTATCCAACAACGGGTGATTATAAAGATATATTAGCGGATAAATCCATTGATCTCGTAGTAGTCAATACGCCGAACGTCACGCATTTCCCTTTTGCGGAAATGGCGCTTAAGGCAGGCAAGCATGTGATTGTTGAAAAACCATTCACAGTCACGGTTTCTGAAGCCAATCAATTAATAGCACTCGCCGAAAAACAGAAAAAAATACTTACGGTCTTCCAAAGCCGTCGGTGGGATTCTGATTTTCTAACGGTAAAAAAAATTATTGAGGCCAAACTGCTTGGCCAGCTGGTAGAATGCGAAATTCATTACGACAGATTCAGAAACTACATCGAGCCAAATACATGGAAGGAAGTAAAAGATGAGGGTACCGGTATTCTATACAATCTGGGATCTCATTTGCTGGACCAGGTTATAGTATTGTTTGGAATGCCGCGATATCTCGACGCACGTGTCGGAGTTCAGCGCCCCGGGGGAAAAGTTGATGATTACTTTGATATCAGGCTGGAGTATGAACGGTTGCTGGTCATATTAAAGTCCAGCTACCTGGTGAGGGAACAGGGCCCGCGGTTTGTGCTTCATGGCACGGAAGGATCGTTTGTGAAGTCCGGAATAGATCCGCAGGAACAGGCGCTCAAAGACAAGCAAAGGCCGGGAACGAAAGGGTGGGGGATCGAACCAAAACAATGGTGGGGAAAACTCAATACCACTTTAGACGGAAAACATTTTGAGGGACCGTATGAAACCCTTCCCGGAAATTACCTGGATTTTTACAACAATGTCTACGAAGCCATTACTTCAGGCAAGCCACTGGCCGTAAAGGCAGCTGAAGCCAGAAATGTTATTCAGTTGATAGAGGCCTGCTATGACAGTAGCCAGGGCAAAAAAGCCGTTAAAATCACCGGCTAAATACCCGTCATTTAAACGACTTACTATTATTTATTTCTTTTTATATTGAAGGGAACAAACGTCGGCCGGCGATGTCAGACGTATGATTTCCACACGGAAAGATGTGTTTTTTTTAACATTTAAATCGGTAACTTAAATAATGACTGGCTACAGACTAATACTATCCGTTCTTTTTGTTTTTTCGGCCGGTTTTTCGCTGGCGCAGGGAAAATGGATCACGCTTTTTAACGGCAAAGACCTTTCGGGATGGAAACAATTAAATGGTAAGGCGAAGTACCAGGTTGTTAACGGTGAAATCGTCGGCACCACAGTGTTTAAAGAACCCAATTCATTTTTAGTCACTGAACAAAATTATGGCGATTTTATTCTTGAACTCGATTTCAGGCTTGATGCTGATATGAATTCAGGAATTCAGTTTCGCAGTGAGAGTAAAGCGGATTTTAAAGAGGGAAGGGTTCACGGTTATCAGATGGAGATTGATCCATCGGAAAGAGCCTGGACTGGTGGCATTTATGATGAATCCCGCAGAGACTGGCTATATCCGCTGGAATACAATGCAGAGGGGAGGAAAGCGTATCTGAAAAATGATTGGAACAAAGCCCGTATTGAGTGTATCGGCAACGTGATCCGGCTATGGGTCAACGGTATACCTACTGCTCATTTAGTTGACGACCTTACGCCAAAAGGTTTTATCGCACTACAGGTTCACAGCGTGGGCAAAGTGGAAGAATCCGGCCAGCAGGTCCGGTGGAGAAACATTCGCATCCAGACCCAGAACATCCAACCTTCCCCGCCCGATTCTATTTTTGTAGTAAACCTTGTTCCGAATACCTTGTCAGCCCAGGAAAAATCAAATGGGGTAACGCTTTTATGGGACGGCAAATCAAGCGCCGGATGGAAGGGTGCGTACAAATCAGGATTTCCTGAAAAAGGCTGGGAGATAAAAGATGGTGCGTTAAGCGTCGTTAAATCTGCCGGGGCGGAATCTGAAAACGGTGGAGATATCGTAACAGAAAAAACTTACGGCGCATTTGATCTTCAGTTTGAGTTCAAGCTCACTGAGGGGGCGAACAGTGGCGTAAAATATTTCGTAACGGAAAGTGAAGGCAACGCGGGATCAGCGATAGGCCTGGAATATCAGGTGCTCGACGACGAAAAACATCCTGACGCCAAAGAAGGGGTCGTGGGAAATCGTACGATGGCATCGTTGTATGATCTCATTCCCGCAGTCAGAATACAAAGGGGCATGCGTCCGATCGGAAGTTGGAATGTAGCCAGGATCGTGGTGTATCCGGATAATCGCATTGAGCATTGGCTGAACGGTTATAAAGTGGTGGAGTATCAGCGGGGCACGCCCATCTACAAAGCCCTGGTAGCCCGTAGTAAATACGCAAAATGGGATGATTTTGGCATGGCTGAAAAAGGGCGTATCCTTCTGCAGGACCATGGAGACCAGGTATTTTTTCGCAGCATAAAAATCAAAGAACTACAATAATTATTCACCAAATATTTCGGTTATGGAAAATTCCAGAAGGGATTTTATTAAAAAAACGGCGCTTGCTACAGCAGGGGCTTACATGGGCGCGGTGGGATTTAGTCCCAAAAGTTATGGACGTATTCTTGGGGCCAATGACAGGGTGCAAGTAGGTGTAATCGGGTTCTCTGATCGATTCAGGGGTTCCCTATTACCCGCTTTTTTAACCAACCATAAGGCTCTGAATTTTGATATTGTTTCTGTTTCCGATATCTGGAAATTAAAGCGGGAAGCCGGTCAGGCCCATCTAAAGGAAAAGGTAGGGCATGAGGTTAAAGCATATCGCAACAATGAAGAATTGTATGATGCCAAAGAAGTTGATGCCGTCATTATCAGTACGGCCGATTTTCAACATGCGCTTCATGCCATCGAAGCGGTCAGGGCAGGCTGTGACGCATACGTTGAAAAACCTTTTGCAGAAACCATGGAAGATAACCGCGCCGCATTGAAAGCCATCCGGGAATCGAAAAAAATTATTCAGATAGGTTCACAACGCAGAAGCGGTGAAAATTATCATGCGGCTGCTGATTTTATACAGAGCGGAAAATTCGGACCCATCACCATGGTTGAGTTAAGCTGGAATGTTAACCAGCCCGGCCGTTGGAGACGGCCCCAGCTGGTCGCACAAATGAAGGAAAACGAAACCGATTGGAAACGATTTTTGATGAACCGTCCGATCGAAGATTTTGATCCTCGCAAACATTTGGAATTCCGGTTGTTCTGGCCCTATTCCTCCGGCCTTCCTGGCCAATGGATGAGTCACCAGATTGATACAGTACACTGGTTTTCCGGATTAAATCACCCCCGTAGTGTAGTAGCCAATGGAGGAATTTACGCCTGGAAAGATGGGCGTAAAAACTGGGACACGATCACTGCTGTATTTGATTATGGGCCATCCGGTAAACCAGAAGAAGGTTTTCAGGTGACTTTTGCATCACGTATGCACAACGGTGTGGAGGATCCCAAAGAAATTTATTTTTCGAACGGAGGGGAACTGAATTTAAATACCAACTCGGTTTCTTCCGTCAGTGGTCTAAGTGAAAACCATGCAAAAAGCATGAACATGCAGGCTAACTTGTTGCCGGAGATCAATCTCGCAGACAGCTCTGTAAAAACGGTGGCTACCGCGGATACTGGTGGAGACACCACCACCACGCAACACATGCGCAACTGGATGGAATGCGTACGGGACAAACAGAAAACCAACGCTCCTGTGGAAGCAGGTTATGCCCATGCCATCGCGTGCATCATGACCACTGCAGCAGCGCGTACCGGAATGAAAGCTACCTTCGATGAAAAAAATCAGGAAGTACTGGCTGGTGGCAAAATATTCAAGTATTGATAGAAACCGATTCATACTGGTTTTAATAAATTCCGAAATTTTTAAAAACCAAAGTGGTTTATTCCTTGTAACCTGAATAAAAGCCTGAATATTAAATTAAATGGATTGCCGGATTTCTTAAATATTCGTTAATAATAAAATTTTTAATTCTTAGATGATGGGGAACCCACTTAAATTATTTGATATCGCTGGAAGAGTGGCTGTTGTAACAGGTGGTACCGGTGTGCTGGGTGGAGCAATGGCCATAGGGTTGGCAGAGGCCGGAGTGAAAGTAGTTGTGCTGGGCAGGAAAAAAGAAAGCGGTGATGCCATTTTAAAAACGATTCAGGAAAAGGGGAAGGAAGGTATGTTTGTACAGGCCGATGTTCTCGATGCAGTTCAATTGTCGGCTGCCAAAGATAAGATCCTAAAGGCTCATGGCACCATTGATATTTTGATCAATGCCGCGGGCGGAAATTTGCCTGGGGCCATCGTTATGCCGGATCAGAATTTTTTTGACCTTCAGATTTCTGAGTTTCAAAAGGTCGTTGATTTGAATTTGCTCGGTACCGTGTTGCCGACTAAAATATTCTGTGATGTCATGGGGCAAAACAAAAAAGGTGTGATCGTCAACATCGCCTCCATGGCTTCATTCAGATCAATAACAAGGGTGGTAGGGTATTCGGCTGCAAAAGCAGCGGTCGACAATTTCACCCAATGGCTGGCAATTGAGATGGCTAAAAAATTTGGTGAAGGCATTCGCGTGAATGCTATTGCGCCAGGATTTTTCCTTACCGAGCAAAACAGAAAGTTGCTGACAAATGAAGATGGAACGTATACGGCCCGCGGTCAGGCTGCCATCAACCATACGCCTTTCTCGCGTTTTGGAGTACCTGAGGAATTGATCGGAACTTTAATCTGGCTATGCTCAGACGCTTCAAAGTTTGTCACTGGTGTTGATGTGGCTGTTGACGGAGGTTTCAATGTATTTTGCGGTGTATAAATTTCAAGTTTAAAGTTCGATATTGTTTCGGGTTTGAAGTTGTTTGAAGTTCAAAATATCTTTAAAGGTTAGGCACGGATTACAACTTCGATCGAAATCACAGAACCCGTAGGGGTGAAAAATTTTGTAACCCCTGGTTTCAACCGGGGGTCCAAGGAAGATTTAAAATGTGTGCCATAGCAACCTTCGATCGGGGCTTACATTTTTTGGCTCATGATCACTGAACCTTAATCTGAAGTAAAGTTTAATTACAAAATGGCAGACATCAATATTTTTACAGGGCATCGATGGTATGACATTCAAAATTTTGAGCCGGAAGGTAAGGATGCATAATCCTGCGGCAAGTACAAATCTAAATTGATACGGTGGTATGTCAGAGAATAAAAAGCTTGAGCAAACTTGGCGATGGTTTGGTCCGAATGACCCGGTAAGCCTGGAGGATGTCAGGCAAGCAGGCGCGACTGGCATTGTTACCGCATTGCATCATCTTCCCAATGGCGAGATCTGGACGGTGCAGGAAATCCAAAAACGAAAAGCGATCATTGAAGCCGCCGGCTTGCGCTGGTCGGTAGTGGAGAGTATTCCGGTGCATGATGATATTAAAAAACAAAAAGGTAATTATCAGCAGTACATCGAAAATTACCAGCAAAGTATTCGCAACCTGGGCGCGTGTGAAATAAAAATTGTCTGTTACAACTTCATGCCCGTTCTGGACTGGACACGGACTGATCTGGAATACGTGGTGGAGGATGGCTCAAAGGCATTGCGGTTTGATGCCGTGGCTTTTACGGCTTTTGATATTTTTGTTCTAAAAAGACCTGGGGCTGAAAAAGATCATCCTGCCACACGAATTGCGCAAGCGGAAGTGTATATCAGGACTGTGAGCAAGGAGGATCTGGATAAACTTAAGAAAAATGTTTTGGCTGGACTGCCAGGAGCGGAAGCAGGCTATACGCTGGAGCAGTTTCAGGATGCCCTGAATGAGTATCGGGCTATTGACGACAAAAAATTGCGCAGGCACCTGTATGAATTTATTGCAGCCATAGGTCCTGTCGCGGAGAAAGAGGGTGTTAAAATGGCCATTCACCCGGATGATCCGCCGTTCCCGATATTTGGTCTCCCACGGGTGGTCAGTACTGAAGCAGATGCCGTGCAGCTTCTGAATGCCTATAACCGAAAGAGTAATGGCCTTTGTTTTTGTACGGGTTCTTATGGTGTGCGTAAGGATAATGATTTGCCCGGAATGGTTGCCCGCCTCGGTGACCGAATAAATTTTATTCACCTCCGCAGTACAAAAAGGGATGAGAACGGAAATTTTTATGAAGCCAATCATTTGGATGGCGATGTTGACATGGTTGCCGTGATGAAAGAACTGGTGATGCTTCAACAGAGGCGTAACGAACCCGTTCCATTCCGTCCTGATCATGGTCATCAAATGTTGGACGACCTTCGCAAGAAAACCAATCCGGGTTACTCCGCCATTGGCAGGCTGCGTGGGTTGGCGGAATTAAGAGGTCTGGAACTCGGCGTCCTGGGTATGTTGCATAAATAATCATTATGATTAAAACTTCCAAAGCGTTTTTAGGTGAAGACTTTTTGCTTGAAAGTGAATTCGCCAGGTACCTTTATGATCAGCATGCATCACCTATGCCGATCATAGATTTTCACAATCATCTATCCCCAAAGGATATTGCTGAAGACAGAAAGTTCAACAACCTTACGGAAATCTGGCTTGAAGGAGACCATTACAAATGGCGGGCTATGCGCACAAATGGCGTGGCAGAAGAGTTTTGTACCGGAAGCGCAGATCCGCTGGCCAAATTTGTGAAGTGGGCGGAAACCGTGCCCTATACCATGCGCAACCCATTGTATCACTGGACTCATCTTGAACTCAGGAATTATTTTGGTATAGATCGTTTGCTCGATGGTACAAGTGCACAGGAAATTTATCATACATGCTCAGCGTCCCTTCAGGAGAGGGAATTCAGTGTCCAGAATTTATTAAGGAAAATGAAGGCAGAAGTGGTCTGTACCACAGATGATCCGTTAGATTCACTGGAATATCATTTAGCACTATCGACCCGGGACGTCGGCTTCAAAATGTATCCAACCTTCCGCCCCGACAAAGTATATGCTGTCGAAAACAATAAGGCCTGGATACAGTATATTGAAAGGCTGGAAATCGTTTCAGGCGCGGACATCAAAACGTTTGCCGACTTATTGCAGGCACTGCAATCCCGCGTCGATTTTTTTCAGACTGCAGGCTGCAGAGCAGCCGATCACGGCCTTGAACATCTGTATTATGAAGGGGACGCAGAAAAAAATGCGGAAAAACTGTTCACAAAATTTCGCTCTGGAAAAAATCAGGATATCCTTGATCAGCATCAGTTTAAAAGCGCCGTGTTGTTAGCACTGGGTCGTATGTATCACGCGAAGGGATGGGTACAGCAATTTCATGTGGGTGCTTTGCGGAATAACAATTCACGCATGTCCCTTGAGATTGGTCCGGACACAGGGTTTGATTCTATCGGAGATTTTCCGCAAGCTCAAAAAATGGCGGGCTTTTTCAACCGTCTCGACAGCACAAATCAGCTCGCTAAAACAATTATTTACAACCTTAACCCCGCGGATAATGCGTTGTTTGCGTCCATGATTGGAAATTTCAATGATGGCTCCATTCCAGGTAAAATGCAGTATGGGTCAGGTTGGTGGTTCCTGGATCAGAAGAATGGCATGGAGAGTCAGATGGATGCCCTGTCCAATATGGGTCTGCTGTCACGATTTGTGGGGATGGTAACCGATTCGAGAAGTTTTCTTTCCTTCCCGAGACACGAGTATTTCAGGAGGATTTTATGCAATCTCCTGGGCAAAGATATCGAAAAAGGCGAATTACCAGACGACTTAAACCGCCTTGGAAGTATGGTAGAGGCAATTTGTTACACCAATGCGAAGGACTTCTTTAACATTAAGGGATAAACTTTTTAGTCCGTTTCGCGGTTTAATTAACAAGTTGGTTTCTGTCTGTCAGAATCATACGTTTTTTTTGACCATTTTTGCATCGGCCCCCAAACGTCATTTTTTTACTTACGCTTAATAAACATTCATTTGACCTTTAGTGATTTTAATTTCGACCCAAGGCTTGTAGAAGGCCTGGATTCAATGGGATATGAAAAGCCCACCCCTGTCCAGGAATTGACCATACCAGTGATTCTGGAGAACCATGATCTGATCGCCTGCGCGCAAACAGGAACCGGAAAAACGGCTGCGTATATCTTGCCGCTATTAAACAAAATCGTGCAGGGAGAATCACGGCACCTCAATACTTTAATCATTGCCCCAACCCGGGAACTTGCGCTTCAAATTGACCAGCAGGTTGAAGGCTTTGCTTATTTCCTGGGAGTTAGCTCTTTGTCAGTTTATGGGGGAAGTGATGGAGCCACGTGGGATCAACAACGAAAGGCAATGGAAACGGGCGCAGATATAATCATTGCCACGCCAGGGCGACTCATGGCATTGCTGGCAGCAGGCACCATCAATCTTAGTCAGCTCAAACACCTTGTTCTTGATGAGGCAGACCGAATGCTGGATATGGGTTTTTACGACGACATCGTGAGAATAATCAAATACCTTCCCGCGAAACGGCAGACGCTGATGTTTTCCGCAACCATGCCTCCAAAGATCAGATCGTTGGCTAACACCATCCTGAATTCTCCGAAAGAAATAAGTCTGGCCATTTCAAAACCCGCTGCAGGTATTTTGCAGCAAGCTTATCTGGTTCATGAACATCAAAAGATGGCCTTGTTAAAACGGTTACTGCTTAACAATGATTATAAAAGTGCGATCATTTTCTCGAACTCCAAGGAAAATGTTAAAAAACTGGGCAGTGAATTAATTCGCGCCGGATTACCTGCTAAAGCTTTTCATTCCGATCTGGAACAATCAGAACGCGAACAGATCATGAATCAATTCAAGAGCCGCAAGCTTCAGATGCTAATCGGAACCGATATCCTCTCAAGAGGAATTGATGTTGACGGCATCGAACTTATAGTCAATTATGATACCCCCCATGATGCTGAAGATTATGTTCATCGGGTGGGAAGAACAGCCCGGGCCGAGAAAACAGGCACAGCCATTACATTCGTAAATGAAAAGGATCATCGAAGATTCCAGCAAGTTGAAAAACTCATTGGAAACGAGATTTTAAAACTCCCATTGCCGGCAGAGTTGGGAGAAGGCCCTTCATTCACCTCCGGCACAAGCCACGGTACCGCGAAAAAGAAATTTTCCAGAGGCCACAATAGCCATGTGAAAAAGAGATTTAAGTCTTGAATAAGAGTGAGATGAATTCATCCGTGAGGTCTAAGTCTCTACACTATTGCAGGTATTGATTAAACTCTTTGATACTTTACAGTGATCGGCCATACGATTCTTAAAGTCGTTGATGCCCGTGAAATTACGGGGCTCCAGGACTCTGAAGATTCGAAGGCCAATTTCAAATGAAGTTCACTTACGCGTGAACTGTTTTCCGATGTTGTTCGATTTCTTTTTTCTTTTTATCGTCCACCGTTTTCAGAACATACATGATGACGGCAACGATTAAATAGAAGCCTGCTACAAAGGCATATCCGGCAACACGGCTATCCATCGCTTGGTTTATGGCGTGTGCAACGGTAAGGCTGAGGAACATTAAAAAAAGCAATCCTGCCACTGCCGCCAAGGCAATCTTTAGCAAGGTAGCAGCATACAATTGAACATCTTCCTTCACGTGCTCCTTAAACGCTTTTGCCTCTCTCTCGGCATATCTGAAAGGCGCTAGTACAGCACCAGCGGCTTTATAGAAAAGGTCTGACATAAAAGTTAATTTTAGATGGTGTAGCGACTTTCTGTAACTTCTACGGTTGCATCGTGTTCAAACTCGGGAGATTCAAGCCGGTTCGATTCAACCGCATTCTTTGCCTTTTCCAAAGCCTGATCGATTAGCCTGTCGGCTTCATCTCTAATTTTTCTCCGGGTAATTTTGCCTGCCTCCGGTGCTACCAAAATTCCCAGGACTGTTCCCATCCCGATTCCTAATAAAAACATTAAACTCTTCATGTTGTGTGATTTAAATTACTATACTCTATTCAAACCTATACCTGCCTGACACCGTGTTTAATTATCGGTAATAGAGGAAATAAATACACAGAAGTAAATTGCCTGTGGATCAGAAAGGATAGCCTATGGCAATGTTGAAAATCAAATTGTCGCTTCGCCAGGAGGGGTTTCCAAATTTGATTTCATCAAACACCCAGCGTTCATTTCTGGGCAAATAAGGTTTGCGCAAAGGAAACGCCAGATCGAAACGCAATACAAAGAAATTGAAGTCAAACCTTAAACCCGCTCCGGTACCGACAGCAAGCTCATCCAGGAACTGGTCCTTCTTAAATCTTCCGCCTGGACGGCTAGTGTCCTCGCGTATTAGCCAGATGTTTCCCGCATCAACAAAGACCGCCCCTTTCAAAAAGCTGATAATATCAAATCGGAGTTCCGCATTGCCTTCCAGTTTCATATCCGCCCGCTGATCAATAAACATAAGGGTGGCCTGACGATTTGCGTCAGAGGTCGGGTCTTCAGACAGTGGCTCTTCATCCCTGACATTATAGGTTCCCGGCCCAATCGTTCTGGCAGGGAATGCCCGTATGCTGTTAGAACCACCGATGGAAAATTGTTTTATGTACGGCAGCGTCATTGAGTTCTTATAGGCATAACCCGTTCCAAGAATAATGCGTGTAGCCACTTGGTTGCTTTTATCCAATTGTAAAAAATAGCGGAAATCAAATTCCCCCCGAACAAACTGCGAGTATGGCGTACCAAAGATTTCAGTAGGATCCCCATTTTCCTCATTGTGAAATGTATTCTGAAGCAGATTCATTAAATTGCCGGCTATGTCAACTTTCCCGTTGAAGAAAAAATGCGACCGGTCAAATTCCCTTTCTTTGAATTCACTTTGCCTTTCCTGATTTACCTGCGTGTTTAAGGTGTAACTATACCGGGAGCCTATTATAAATTGGTTGTCGAATGATCTGGCGAGGAACTGATTTTTATCAAGTTTTTCCTGAAACTCCACCGACCTCTTCCCTAATTGAACGTAACTGATATCCACAGGGAAGAGCTCATGGGTTTTTAAGGTATTTTCGCGCCACGTATAACCCGACGATAGGTTAAATGAGTTTAATCGGAAAAATCCAATGCGCTGCTGAAGCCGGAAACCCAAACTAAATTCAGTTGACGGAAGATATCGCCTGGATGGGTAATCGATTTTCAGGGGAGAGAGGAGGCGTGGAACAGAAAGCCCGGATTCCAAACCAAATTCAAAAGAATTCAGTGGATTCGGAATTTTTCTACTCACCTGAACCTCATAGGATGTTGTTGCAGTAACATCAAATCTTTCCGATCCTCTTAAGAAATTGCGGTTGGTGAAGCGCAACGATAACCCTGGACCGACAAAATTATTGGACTTGGAAACCAACTGGACTTCCCCGCGCAGAGATTTCTTAAGGTGGGGAGTAAGATAGATGCTGGTATTAAGTAAAAAGGAGTCCGACTTCGATTCTTCAAATCTGATATCCACAAATTTAAACGAACCCAAACTCATGAGATGACTGAGCGTAAATTCTCTGTCGATGTTCCTATAAATTCTTCCAGGCTGGAAATTGATAACCTTTGTAATGGTTTCAGGCCTGTAATTCTTCTTTTTATCAAAATAACTATATCCATTAATGGAGAGTGTGTCCGCTAATCTTCTTACAGTATCATCTGACAAGGTGTAGTCTGGAAAAATGTTGACGTTACCCATCCGATAAACCCTCTTGGCTTTTTCGGGAACCCCTTGCTCCAGGGTAAGCATTAAGTCTACCTGCCGTTCTCCCACTGTGCTGTCGGCTTCAAAAATTAAATGTCTGTCATCAAAAAAGAAAAACCCCAGGTTCTCCAAAGCCTCTTCTAAGCGCTCCTGTTCCGCTTTTAATCTTTGTAAATTATAGCGTTGCCTTGGTTTTAAATACGAGTCACTTTTTACGCTATCTATGTTGGTAAATAAGGTATCCATTCGGGGATATGCAATATCCTTTAACCGGTAGGGTTTGTGTACAATGGCCGTATAGGTAACCACGCCTTTTTTATCTTTTATTTTAACTGAGGAAGTGACTTTTGCCTTGAAAAACCCATTGTTAATAAGATAGCCTTGCAAAACGCCAGCAATCTGTTCGGCATCTATGTCACTCATATAAACTGGAGCCTGCCCAAGTTTTTTCTTTATAAAACTACGCAGCCCTTTTTTCTGTGGATTTCCCGCTTTATAAAAAAACCAAAGCCCCGGACGCATTCCCAAAATTGAAGAATTTGCTTTTGGCAGAATGTTGGCATTTAATAATTCTTTGATTTTCTTTTTTGCTTTTACTTTTCCTTCGTGCTCCAGCTTGATTTTTGACTGCATGTACAATACCTGGTTTTCGGGCACGAACTTGATGGCCGTACAACTGGTCAATGCTACCGATAGCAATAATCCATACATTGGATTAAAGCGAACATGTAGAAATTCGCGACCAGTCACCACTTTAATTCTTCGTTTTTGCATTTGACTTAAAAAGTTCGCTCAATGTGTTGTAATCTTTCACGTAAATAACGCCGGCACCGGTTTCCGTAAGTTCACCGTCGATCATGTCATAATTGCTGTTTCGAAATCCGGTTATCCGGAACCTGCCATCGGGGGTTAGTTTATATTCCAGAGCAAGATCACCAATGTAATCGGTGGCCTCGCGATTTGCATTCTGTCCTTCGATATCTATGTTTCCGGATAATTTTACGACAAGCCGATCATTAAAAAGTGTTTTAGAAAATCCGAGCTGCAATTCTGTCTGATTTTCGGACTGGCCCGAGGAATAATCTTCATAGGATTTTATATCGAAACTCAGTTCGACGCCCTTTATATTTTCCGATAACCGGTTGAGTTGTTCCGAAAGAATTTTGCTCACACTGCTTCGGGCAGTTCCTTCGAATCCTGAAGACGCCTGATTTTGAAAGGGATTGTCTGCAATAAATCTTTTAAGAATTAATAAAGCAAAGACCTGTTTATTGAGATCGGATTCGCGTGTATTGATATCCTGCAACCTTGCATAAACGTTTCCCCCAAAGGCGTTTCTTTCAGCCATGGGCATTTCCAGTTTAAACCCGATATCGGGGTGTAGTAACTGATTGGAGATATTCAGATAGACCAGAAAGGGAAGCCTTTGCTTGTATTGATTTACTTCGTTGGGGTCGGAACCTGTTAATTGATTGGAGAAGAGTTCAATGGGGGCCGTCTCGACTTTATAGATGGCGCGGATATCCATTTCAGCATTGAGTGGGTCGCCTGACCAGGTAATGCTGCTCCCCTTTTCAATTGCGAATTGACGTTTTAAGAATTTATAAAACGAAAGATTATAGGTTCCTTCTTCAATTTCATAACGACCGGACAATTGAATGTCACCACTAGGGTCAACTTTTAAGGTTAGGGTCGAATTGCCTTTTATGCTGAGTTGATCCTGCGTGATGGGATCGATAATAATGGTAAAGGTCTCCTGATCGCTGAGTTCAATTTTTGCTGTAAGATCAAGACCGGTAAAAGTTGACTTCACCGTATCAGCTATTTCGCTGCTGATCTTTTTCATGAAAGGATCTCCCTTGAAAGTTTTATCCACAAATTTTACAATGCCTTCCGCTTCCATCACTGAGGCCGCTGCCTGTGGTACAACGTAGGTCAGGTCGCTGCCTTCGCTCAGGCCGATCACCATATCAATTATAGGTGTAGTCATTGTGCCGCGAATCTTGGTATTTGCCTCAACATCCACTTTGCCATAAAATAATTCGTTGTCTTTTTCGCTCGTGTTAATAAGCCGGAAGTTCTCTGTGACAAGATTCAGATCGAAACTAAAATCGCGGTAGGTTTTGGTGAGTATTCTGCCATCGAGCCTCGCTTCATTCTTGCTGTTATCAGAAATTTGAAACTGATCGAAGCGTATACCCTCATCGTTAAAGAGTATGGTCTCATTGTCAATTGAATATGCGCTGTTTAGATAGGTCGATAGAAAATGGGTGTCATTTACCTGCAGATTACCATCTATGACCGGATTCTGGGGTGAACCGCCAAGCGTCATTTTCCCACTCAGCAGACCGGTTAGATCTTTTATCTGATCAGAAACCAGAGGTTGCAGTGACCCCAGGTTAAACCTGCCTATCGTGGCCACAACCTCCATGACAGGTGATGCTCCACCGAGATAATATCCTTGGGCTGTCACATCGTTTTCATTTCCACTCAATCCAAACGCCACATCAAAGCGGTTTTTTGATTTTTGTTCCACTGACAGTGCAATATTTCCCCATGGCACATCGGAGATTTTGAAATTTCCAATGTTTAAATCTGATGTGAAATTCATTCCCGATGAATCCGGAAATAGATTGATGTCGCCTTCCAATAATCCGGACAGAGGTCTTTGTTGTGCAATCATACTGGATAAATATTCCAGGTTTAATTGTCGGAAGCCTATGGAAATTGGCGTCCCCGGCTGCTCCTTCGATTCAATAATTATTTTTTCGGGGCCATTAACCAACTGCACATTTTGTGCAACGAGTTTGGGTCCGCCAAAGCGGAAGAAATTATCCGGTGGAACGCTCCAGTTTTGATAGTTCAATTTGATCCTTCCAGGTAGCAGGCTGAATTCAAAAAGACCCTCTTCGGCACGACTGAAGAATGTTCCTGCAAGAACATACTTCTGTACGTCAAGGGAATCCAGTATAATAAGGTCTGTAAGAATAGAATCGTGGGCGACTGTTCCATTAAATTCCAACCCGTCGATCAGCAAAGAATCGACCCGGATTTTATCCACCATGATATTGTAATTCAAGGCAGATTTGTCTGAGTTAGTGCGGAAGACAAAGGATTTTACTCCGATATTGGCGTATTGGATTTCATTAATTTCCATGCTCAGATCCAATTGCTGATTTTCGCTATCAAACTCGCCAACAATTTTGCCGGGAACAAAAGACTTTAATTGCGGAATGAGAATTCCAGTGAGCAACTCGGTATTTTTTAATTTAATATCAAAGCTGAAGTGTTGTCTGCCGGCGTCTTTTACCTCCAGTGAGTCGTGCAACGAGTAATAAGTATTGAAATATTCGCGAACCACTCCTGGCAGCCCAAATATATTGATGGATCCCTCGAACTTTGCCTTCATCAGATCCGAATCAATATTGATTTCCGATCTTCCTTCCTGATCAATCGAGGCAAACAATAAGGAGTCAACGGCATATAAATCGTCACCATCAAAAATGGCCACCTTTCTGATGCCGACACTTCCATTTAGTATTCTAAAATCAGCCGTAGCCATATTGACAAGCAAGGTGCCACGGGCTTTTAATTGACGTTGAGACAGGTTCAGGGCTTTGAAGTCTGCGTTCCTCAGGTCAAAGGTGAGATTGTACTTGGGGATTTCTGCTGCGTAATGGTAATCTCCGGAAAAAGTAAAGTCCAGGTTTTTGTCAGCAATCGTTGCCTCGCCCACGAGAACTTTATCCCGAACGTCGCCTTTAATTTTAAGGTCCTTATACCGATATCCATTGTATTCAAAATGATCCACCTGGCCAATTAACGTACTGTTCATTTCTTCCAGGGTAAGTCCGTTACTGTGCGCGTAAACAGTCATACTGAGGGTACCCATCACACTATCCGGTTTCATAAGAATTTTGCCCACATTCAATTCAGCTAACCCCGCATGGATGTCAAATCCTCGTAAAGCGGAAGTGGAATCCAGATCCATTTTTCCTTTCACGTCAATAGTGCCCACGTCAGATGTCAGCACAGTTTTAAAGGCCGCCTTTTCGGTGGTACCCTTAAATCCCCCCTCCAGATTAACCCATGAAGGGATGGCAATGGAATCCGGTAGTAATGTATCGGGGAGAATCACTTCCATATCCGCCTTTGTTGTGTAGAATTTATTCAGGTCAATGTTGATTTTCATTTTCTTGACATCGGGAAGTCCTGCAACGGTGCCGGAGGTGCTCAAATAAGTATTTGACAGAAACCTGAAAACAAGATGATCGATATGCAGATTATTCACCGCACCGTCCACGGCAGCATCAATACGTAAATTTGCCCTCGCGGGGAGGTGAATGGGCAAACTGTCGAGAAAAGTTGGATTGAAGTATAGGATATCCCGGACATTAATGAAGGACTCATTGATATCGGTATTGAAGGTTGTTTTTGCATATTGTTTTCCGATATCTTCTAAGGAAGTGAAGCCCGCATTTGCCTGCAACTGAAGTCTGCTGTTTCCCGTTAGCAACACAAAATCATTCAGGGTAGCGGAGTGATCAGTTACCACCAATTTGCTTTTGAAAGACTGAATTGAAAAACCACTTTTTTCCTGAAAAGAAAGATTTCGCAGGTTCGCCTTTATATCCGCACTGCTATAAAGAATATCCCGGGCATCCACAGCCAGGTTTGTAATCCATAAGTGGTCGAAATCAACAGTCCCGGGTGTTTGCGTTTTAGTAAAGTCATAATACTGCAAACTGTTGTTGACAAGGTCTAAAGCATCAAGGGAAATCTTCCATGTTTTAGCAGACGAACTATTTTTACCAATACTATCATTTTTTTGCAGGGGTAAAATTACGGTTCCGGCGCGCTGCTGATAGGCAATAAAAGTTTCTTTTAGACCAATTTCAGTGATATCAATTTCCTGGTTGATCAGGTCTATTTTTTCGGCGTTGAGTTTTGCTTCACCCAGGTCTACCCGCATGAGTTGACCTAGCGCAGATTGCTCGTATTGGATGTTAACATTGTTCAGAGAAACGGTTTTGAGAGAGAGATCAAGGGCACTTGAATCAGACGCCGTTTCTTCAACAGGTTTCCCTACTACGTTGGGAAGTTTCGTTTGTAGCACATTTGCCCGGGTGTCAGATAACAAAATTTCTTTAACGCCAAAACGATTAAGATTGAGGTCAAATTGATCCATCGTCATTTCAAAATCTCCCAGCGATATGTTCGCTATATTACCTTCGAGCAAGTCCTCATACTGGAGGCGGATTTTTTTTAGGGAAACCGTCTCCAGTGAAAAGTCCCATTGTTTTTGTCCAAGTGTATCCGGTAGCGCGGTTGAATCCCCTGCAAAAGCATCCAGGAGATACGAAAAATTATAGGCGCTTTCATTCTCTCGACGGTCAATAAAGGCCACGGCGTTTTCCAGTAAAATATCATTCAGCTGAATCTCATTCCTGGTTAGGGCCCAAAGGTCTGTATCAACAGAAAATTTTTCCGCGTAAAGCAGTGTATCACCTTGTTGATCTTCCAGATAAATACCCTCCAATACAATATCTTTCGGAAAAGCTATATGGATCTTTTTCAGATCTACCTGAGTTCCGATTTTTTTCTCCAGAAAAGAAATTGTTTTATGTGTCAGCTTTAATTGAATGGCTGGTATTTGGATTAAGAGCGCTACGGCTACCAGAAGTAAAATGATTGAGACGGTAATCCACCCCAAGACCTTGAATATTTTAATGAAAACCCGCTTTTTTCTGGATTGCATGAAATGTTTGACACGTACTGATCGGAATCAGAAAAACTTGTGCCTCTTCCGCTTGAAATGGAACTTTCCCGGCAAAGTTTGTTAGGCTCCGTGTAATAAATTCTACACTCTTGGGTTTACGAAACAGCTAGTTGAAGACAAAAGCGGGAATTTGATGTTGAAAGACTCAAGTTTTGCCGGGCATATTTATAGCCATAAAATTAAGAGCGCTATAGTCGGGCATTGATGAAATTAAGAAACTTTTTACTCCGCACAGCGGATATTTACAGGTTTATACTACGTGTACTCAAGGAATTCTTCAGACCACCATATGAGTGGAAGGAAATTCTAAGGCAGTGCTTTGAGGTAGGTAACAAATCCTTGTTTTTAATTTCTTTCACAGCCTTCATAGCGGGCGTTGTTTTCACAAAGCAATCGCGACCCTCATTGGCGTCTTTTGGGGCGGAATCATGGTTGCCGTCACTGGTGTCACAGGCTGTAGTGAGGTCGTTAGGCCCACTTATCACAGGTCTGATTTGTGCTGGTAAGTTGGGCTCCAACATAGGTGCAGAGTTAGGAAGTATGCAGGTAAGTGAACAGATAGACGCGATGGAAGTTTCTGGAACGAGGCCTTTTTCCTATTTGGTCGTCAGCCGGATTACCGCGACAACGCTGATGTTGCCTATCCTTGTGGTTTTCGCAGATATTATCGCTTTGTTCGGATCCTTTCTTACGGTGAATTTTTTCAATAGATCGAGTATGCAATTATATTTTAATGAAGTTGCCACCTCGATTACCTATCTCGATATTTTTTCTTCGCTGATTAAATCCGCATTTTTTGGTTTTGCCATTGGACTGGTTGGCAGTTATGCTGGTTATCATTCCGGAAGCGGAACTACAGGTGTTGGTAAAGCAGCCAATGCTGCGGTGGTAATCTCCATGATTTTAATTTTTGTGATCGATCTGGTTTCTCTGCAGGTTATAAATATTTTTCGCTAATGAAAACTTCGGTAGTTGAATCTAGACGTAAAACATCTGCCTCAATTGAACATGAGGTAATGGCTTCGATCCGGGGCCTGAAAAAATCATTTGGTGATCGGGAGGTATTGAAGGGTGTTGACCTGGATCTTTACAAAACAGAGAATCTGGTTATTTTAGGGCGTTCCGGTACGGGAAAATCAGTATTGATAAAGTGCATGGTAGGATTGATGAAACCAGATTCAGGTACTATTAATGTGCTGGGTAAGGATGTGTTTTCATTAAAACCCAAAGAACTCAACAATCTGCGACTGCAGATTGGGTTTTCCTTTCAGGGAAGCGCGCTGTACGATTCCATGACGATCCGCGAAAATCTTGAATTTCCGCTAATAAGGAATCTCGGGATAACCAAGCGTTCGGAACTGACTGAGATGGTAACCATGGCACTGGAAGACGTTGGTCTTGTGCACACCATAGACCAGATGCCATCCGAACTTTCCGGTGGCATGAGAAAGCGCGTTGGTATTGCGCGCACGTTGATCTTGAAACCTAAGATCATGTTATACGATGAACCAACTTCCGGGCTCGATCCAATCACGTCAATGGAGATTAATGAACTTATCCTTTTGATGCGTGAAAAATATAAAATGTCGTCCATTATAATAACGCATGATATCAGCAGCGCAAAACATACCTCAGATAGAATTGTGGCCTTGATCGACGGGTCGAATAAGCTTGAAGGTACTTTTGATGAATTGAAGGAAACGGATGATCCGGAGTTGGAACCATTTTTTAAGTATTAAATAAAAACAACGTAACTCATGGAAAAGAAAGAGATTGCCCAGCAAATAAAATTGGGGGCTTTTGTTATAGCGGGATTAGCTTTATTCATTTTTTCGATTTTTTTTATAGGTAGTGAAAACAACATCTTCAGCCGGACTTTTACAGTTGCCGCTATTTTTAAGAATGTAGAGGGTTTAACAACCGGTGATAACGTTTGGCTTTCTGGTGTCAAGATCGGAACCGTAACCGATGTGAAAATTATTTCACAGGGAAAAGTGGTGGTCAATCTTTCGCTAAAGGAGAATCAAAACAAATTTATTAAGACCGATGCTACGGCCTCGATCGGGTCAGATGGTTTTATAGGAAACAAGATCGTTGTTATCCGGCCCGGAGCTTCCGGACAGGTCGTTGCAGAGAACGATACCATAAACACCAGTTCGCCTGCCGATACACAGGAACTTATTAACATCGCAAAAGACGTTGGAGATAATACACGTTCCATCACATCCGACCTGAAAATCATAGCCAAGCGCGTCACTGATGGCAAGGGCATCGTTGGGGAGTTGCTAAATGACGGAGGAGTGGCTCATGAAATCAGAGATGTCATTGCAAATTTACGGACTACAGGCAGCAATACGGCCAAGGCTTCCGAGGAATTGCATACACTGTTATATGAATTGCGCAGTGGAAACGGCTTACTTCCAACGCTTATTTCAGACACGGCTTATGCCAATACTTTTCAACAGGCTATCGCCAATATTGAAAAAGTTAGCGTCAATGCAGGCGTCGTTTCTGAGAATCTGGAAAACCTTTCAACAAAGATGAATAATCAAAATAATGCGGTGGGGGTGTTTCTAGCCGACAGTGCTGTTGCCGATCAATTAAAAAATACTATCCAAAATGCCGAACAAGCTTCCAGCAAATTGGATGAGAATATGGAAGCCCTTCAACACAACTTTTTATTCAGGGGTTATTTCAGAAAACAGGCTAAAAAAGAAGCAAAGGCGGCAGCATCAGCCTCTTCTCAAGCCAAGCGGTAATTTTATCAATGATCCTTGTCCGTTTAGACTGATTTCGGTGATGGATATTTCTCAGATATTACTAACGGGTAAATTTTTTGGGAGAAGGATCAAAGCAATCATATTTTGCGTTCGTGCCAGGAAGTAGATCTGGCCATTAAACTTCGCGTCCAAAAATGCACAGTGATATTCCTGTCAAGGATTTTCAAAGTTTGACCAGGCAAAGTTTTCATTCGACCGATAACGGATGACACATGGAAGATACCCCTTACGTATTAGAATTGAAGGCAGAACCCATGTTCACATAATTTTATTTTCTTAGGACAACAAATCTTAAGAAGCCTGCTCTTGACCAGATGCTATTGGGGTCCGGATTGCTGGGCCGGGATCCTCGATCTGTTTTTTAACTTGTTGATCGCTTTCTTTATGGGATTTTTCTCTGATTCCTGGGTGATGGTTTCATCACCCAATAAAGTCGCCCATGGTTTAAGACCATTAACCCGTTCAAATATTACCTTCATCAACGCAATGCCCGGGATGGCGAGAAACATTCCAGAGATACCCGCCAGCGCACCGCCCACCATTACTCCAATAATTATGGCCAGCGCATTAATCCGTATTTTGTTTCCTACCACCAGCGGCATCAGAACGTTGTTATCAACTAACTGAACAACACTTAATACTGCCGCGACAATAAAAACATCATTTAGGTTTTCAGATGACACCATGGTTATTAAAATGCAAAAAATATTGGCAATCAGCATGCCTATATAGGGAACAATATTCAGTAGCGCGGCCACCAGGGCCAGGAATATCGGATAGGGGACACCAAATATCAGGAAGCCTCCAGCATTCAAGCTGAAGACAATGGTAAGCTCAATCAGTAAACCGGTTACATATTGGAGAATAATGCTTTGCGATTCCTGCAAGACATCCACTACCCGGTCTTCTTCGCTTCTCGTAAATACTTCGACCAGAAATTTTTTGATAGTCGCCTTATGGTATAAAATAAGAAAAGTATAAAATGGAAAAAGCAAGAAATACGAAAGGATCCCCTTAACGGTAATAAATGTCTTTTGAATTAATTGTGGACTGCTTTCCTTCACCTTCTCAGCCGTTTGATCCAGATATTGTTGTTGTTGCTTGAAAGTAACGTGGAAGGTTTCATTTACCCACTTTTGAGCCATAGCCAAAAGTTCATCCATCCTTTTTTCCAGAGCCGGCATGTCGTTTAAAAAAAAGCTCATCTGGTAGGATAGAAAATAGACAAGTGACCCGATGATGAACAAACTGACAACCACCGGTAACAGGATCGCCAGGAACCGGTGCAGGCCCTTTGCCAGGAGAAAATTAGTCAGTGGAGAAAGGATCAGTGCCAGGATGATAGAGAAAAAAAGAGGCATCAAAATATTCCTACCAAGATAAATTCCAACCGCTATAAGGGCCAGTGATGAAAGACTAAAACAA
>JBDSIM010000050.1:0-27249 GCA_039917935.1 Cyclobacteriaceae bacterium
AAATATGGCAAAAATCAGGTTGCACAAATCATCACCTACGGAACAATGGCCGCCAAATCTTCCATCCGTGATTGTTCACGTGTGATGGAGCTTCCCCTCAGTGATGCTAACATTCTCGCCAAAATGATTCCCGATCGACCGGGTACTACATTGCAATCTGCGTTCGCTGAGATCAAGGAATTAGCAGACATAAAAAAGGGAAGCGACCTCCGAGCCCAGGTGTTACAACAAGCTATCATTCTTGAAGGCTCCGTCAGAAATACAGGAACGCATGCCTGTGGTGTTATCATAACTCCCGACGATCTCACCAACTTTGTACCGGTGTCAACCGCAAGGGATTCTGACATGCTGGTAACTCAGTTCGACAATAGCGTGGTTGAAGATGCCGGGATGCTGAAGATGGACTTCCTTGGCCTCACTACGCTGACCATTATTAAAACGGCGTTAAAGAACATTAAAAAAAGCAAAGGCATAGAAATTGACATTGACGCGGTTCCATTGACCGATAGTAAAACCTATCAGCTTTTTCAGCGCGGCGAAACCACCGGGACGTTTCAGTTTGAAAGTGCCGGAATGCAGAAATATCTGCGTCAATTAAAACCTGATAAGTTTGAGGATCTGATTGCCATGAACGCCCTGTACCGGCCAGGGCCCATGGAATATATTCCGTTGTTCATCAACCGGAAACACGGGCGCGAACCGATAAAGTACGACCTGCCGGAAATGAAAGAGTTTCTTGGCGAAACCTATGGCATCACCGTTTATCAGGAACAGGTAATGTTACTCTCTCAAACACTTGCGGGTTTCAGCAAGGGCGACGCTGATGTGTTGCGCAAAGCCATGGGTAAAAAACAAAAGGCTGTGCTGGATAAGATGAAGGACAAATTCATCGAAGGCTGTAAAAAGAACGGACACCCTCAAACGGTTTGTGAAAAAGTATGGATAGACTGGGAGGCGTTTGCTCAATACGCGTTCAATAAATCTCACTCTACGTGCTATTCACTAATCGCCTATCATACGGCTTTTCTAAAAGCCAATTACCCGGCGGAATACATGGCTGCAGTGCTTACCCATTCGCAAAGCAATCTGGAAAACGTAACCTTCTTTATTGAAGAATGCCGCAACCTGGGCATTAAAGTATTGGGACCGCATGTGAATGAATCAGGAATGTATTTTGCAGTAAACAAAGAAGGGCAAATCCGCTTTGGGTTAGGGGCTATAAAAGGCGCGGGCGATTCCGCTGTAGAAGCCATCATTCAGGAACGCGAAGCAAAGGGTTCATACACTGACATCTTTGATTTTTCAAAACGTTTGAATCAGCGGTCTGTAAATAAGAAAACATTTGAGTGTTTGGCTTTATCAGGGGCCTTCGATTGTTTCAAGGATCTTCACCGCAGGCAATATGTTTACGCAAAGGACGGAGACGTAAGTCTCATCGAAAAAGCGATTAAATACGCGGCAAAGTCGCAACTCGAAGAGCAAAGTGCACAAGCCAGTCTGTTTGGGGGAACCAGCGGAACGGCTATGCCTAAACCCAGGATAGAAAGTGTTGAAGCGTTTAGTGAAATTGAAAAACTAAATCTGGAAAAAGAAGTAGTAGGCATTTACATCTCAGGCCATCCGTTAGATAATTTTAGGTTTGAAATGGAAGCTTTCTGCACATCTGCCTGCAATCAGTTAAATGAAATAGAAAATCTGGTAGGCCGTGAAATCAAACTCGGCGGTATTGTGACTGGAGTCGAACATCGGACAACGAAAACCGGCAAACCATTTGGTAAATTCTATCTCGAAGATTACAGTGGCAATACTTCATTTATGCTCTTCGGGGAAGATTATCTGAAATTCAAAAACTTCCTCAATATCGGATGGTTTCTTTTCATAGAAGGTGCCGTTGTACGGAATACCTGGGGTCAGCAAAACCTGGAGATGAAGGTCAGGAATATTGATTTGCTGAATGAGATTGGTGTTAAAAGAAGCAAGGGGATACAAATTCGTGTCAATGCGCACGAGATAACGGCTGATCTTATTGGAAAAATTGAGGATGTTTGTCAGGAATTTAGTGGCAGCACCCCGCTTTACCTAAGGGTTAAAGATGAGCAGGAAAATATCAGCCTGGAACTTATGTCTCGCAAATTCAGGGTAAATCCTGTCAACGACATGGTAAAAAAAATGAAAAAGGTGGCTGAGGTAGAAATCCGGCAATAGTGTAAAGTTCCGGTTTAGGTGAAAGATCTAAACCTTGAATCTCAAACTTTGAACTTTGAACTTTGAATTTAAACTTGCGTCCTGAACTATTGGGATTAACTTCGTGTTGATTACTTGAAACGTTTAAATTCAATAAAAAATGGGCAAAGCTATTGTACTTAATGACGCCAACTTTGATGCAACTATTAATTCGGATAAACCTGTTTTGGTGGATTTTTGGGCAGAATGGTGCGGTCCTTGTAAAATGATCGGTCCTGTTGTAGAAGAATTAGCCAATGATTACGAGGGTAAAGCCGTCGTAGGCAAACTCAACGTAGACGAAAATCCGGATGTTACCGCCCGTTTTGGCATTCGCAGTATTCCAACTTTGCTGGTTTTTAAAGGTGGTCAGATTGTCGATAAGCAGGTCGGTGCCGTACCAAAATCTGTTTTAGCTCAGAAATTAGAAGCACAGGTAATTTAAGGTAAAAAGCGACATCAATGTTTGGTACTTCTTGATCGGGGTACCTTTTTTTATTTCAAGGGGATATGCTTAAGGCGTTCCACCATCTCAAAAACAGCCGGACAGACCAGCGTGTTCTTCAAAATAAGCTCTGTAATCTGGACCATTTTCTTCCGGTCAGTATGGGGATACTCGCGGCAGGCTTTCGGTCTGACCGCATACACACTGCAGTAGTTTTCGGCATCTAAAAAAGGGCAGGGCGTTGATTTCAAAACGTAATCTTTGTCCTCGTCCACCCTCAAATACTTTTCAACAAAATCACCCGGTTTCATCCGCAAACCTTTTGCAACCTTTTCGATATCATTCTGGTAAAAAATAGGGCTGGTTGTCTTGCAGCAGTTCGCGCATTGCAGGCAGTCCACCTTTTCAAAAACCTCATGATGAAGGTTGTGAAATACAGTATCTACCTGGCGCGGCTCTTTCTTCCTGACCTGGGCAAGAAATTTTTTATTCTCGGGTTCTTTATGCTTCGATTGTAGCTTAAATTGTTCCAAATTCACGGGATGGTCCTTAACTTTCTTCTGCAAAGAACGTAAAACATTTTCAAACCCTTATGACAAACCTGGCTTTCGCCGAAGTGCTCACCGAAAAACGGCGTATCTCGGCAATTGATATCACGCGCGGCCTGGTAATGCTCATTATGGCCCTCGACCACACACGAGATTTCTATCACGCTGACGCTTTTTTATATAATCCCACTGATTTAGCGAAAACCACTCCCATTGTTTTTCTCACCCGCTTTGTAACGCATTTTTGCGCCCCGACTTTTGTATTGCTGGCAGGCGTATCGGTAAGGCTCAGCGAGGAAAGGAAAACCAAAAAAGCATTATCCCTGTTTCTGCTCACGCGCGGCTTATGGCTGATATTCCTTGAAATGACCGTCATCCGTTTTGGATTATTGTTCCAGTTTTATTATGACATGACCATTTTCCAGGTAATCTGGGCACTTGGAATTTCTATGGTGCTCCTGTCTGCCATCATCCATTTTCCTTTCAAAGTTGTTCTGGTGATGGGTATACTCATTACTTTTTTCCACGACCTTCTCCATGCCATTAGTCTCCAGCCAGGTGATCCGTTTGTTTTAGCATGGTCTCTCATTCACCAGTTTAATTTTTTGGAAATACTTCCGGGAAGATTTGCCCTCACCGCCTACCCTTTCCTCCCGTGGTTTGGTATTATGATCCTGGGCTATTGTATGGGGGAATGGTACCGGCAAGGACATGACCCTGAACTACGTCAGAAATTTCTTCTGAGGACAGGGATTTCTGCGTTCGTACTTTTCCTGATATTGCGATATCTCAACCTCTACGGAGACCCCGCTCCCTGGTCCCAACAATCAAATGCTGTTTATACCTTAATGAGCTTTATCAACGTAACAAAGTATCCGGTTTCTCTGCTGTATACCTTATTAACGCTGGGGCCGGTGCTCATTTTATTATCCTTGTTGGAAAAATTGAATACTCGCCCGCTGCATCCCCTTGCCGTGGTGGGAAGAGTTCCCCTTTTCTACTACATACTTCATTTCTTTTTAATCCACGGAGGGGCTATTGTATTGTATATGATCCATACCGGGAAGAGGCTGTCGGAAATTGATTTTCATTTTAATTCCAGTTTCGGTGGAATTCCACCCGGATACGGCTATTCGTTAATATGGGTCTATGTTGCATGGGCGACGGTTGTAGCGATTTTATATCCTCTTTGTCTATGGTATTACCAATACAAAAGCACCCACAAGCAGGCGTGGTTAAGCTACCTGTAATAGACTTTGCGCATGGGATTCGCAAGGGCCAATGTCATTGGGTATTGGTATGACACAGCTTCATGGCCCTTTATTCGCGAATTTATCGGGATGCCTGACTTCTTATTTAAACGTTGCCCTTAACGATAATCCACCAGGATAGGGTGTGACACTCCATATGCTTTTCTGATGGGGATTTTTGAAACGGTTTTGCTGGAGTCTCTTTAATGCAACCTCTGAACAATACCAGGCTAACACACCACCAAAGGCAACGTCAGAAACCCAATGAACATCAGAATACAAACGACAAATAGCGGTAGTGGTAGCCAATGAATAGAAAAATATTTTTACGTGAACACATTTCGAACGTTTCGCCAAAACCAAGCTTGCCGTAAAAGCCATCGCTGCATGACCAGAGGGAAAAGATTGGTAAGCCGGTTTCATATTGAAGAAAGTCAGGTCATAATTACCTGTTTCAGTAGGAGGCCTTGCCCTGCCTATCAAGGGCTTCAAACCTATTTCAAGTATCCCGGCTGAGATGAGCGCCGTTCCCATGATGAGGCCAGTTTCACGGAGCCATTGGTTTTTAGACAATACCCCCACGGAGTAAATAGCGCCTGAAAATAAAAATGTGATGTATGGCTTTCCATAGTAATATCCAACCGTGTTGATATCATCCAATATAGGCGACTGTTGGTTTTAACAAAAATTTCTCACCGATTGATCAGCGAGGGTTAACGCTGCAGTGCTTCCGGCGATGGCCCCAAACTCGAACCAGTTATTTCTTTTCCATTTTAAAGGTGAGGCGAATGTATAAATAACGGCATTCGCTGCCCGGAAAATACCGGGATTTTTTAGGGAGTCAAGGGGCTGTCCAAAACCGGCCACAGGCAGGTAAATCAGCCTTCTCATCAGATTAAGTTACGATAATTTCAGCTAAGGAATGATCGAGAATGGGGGGTTTTTATTACTGAGTTCAATGTTAACAACATTCTGCTTCAGAAGTCCCGTGTATGGAACAGCGCGGTATCTTGGTATCGCTATTTTGTTTTTGTATAATCAAATATATCCTCCACCCACCGGCCATCTTTATCCTGGCGTTCGAGGATAACTTTCAGTTTATCCGGGCTGGTGCGATGAAAGGTTAAAGCAGTTTTTTTATCCGGTCTTTCGAATCGCGCCTTATCAGATTCAAGAAACATTAATGGGTACTCATAAGGTTTGTCTTTTTCCTCCCATCCTATGTTTCCCGGGCTAAAATGACGCAGCTTCATTACCGGCCCTGCATCTAATTGTTCAATAACAATAAATTCGTAAAAGATTACTTTACCATCCTTCACGCAACGGTAGGCACACATCATGGAATTACCCAGTGGTTCACTCCAGCTCTCCTCCATGTCCCCCCAAGCGCTATGGGTTGTCCATTTCCCTGACATAAAAGAGAGGTCCTTTATATTTTTGGCAGGTACCTGGCTAAAACCCGTATTTATGATAAGTATTAAGATCAGAAATAAAAAACTCAGCTTCTTCATACCACGCATTTTAAAGGAATGGCAAAGATACCATATCAGGCCAGGTTACGGAAGGAAAAACAGGTTAGATTAACCCTGATTTATTTATGAGGGTGTGAGAATCTTTATGTAAACTTGAACAGAACATTTTATACAATTTAAAATTTAACCGATGAGACCCTATAAGGTTGGTTACAAAAACAAAATCATTGTTGTGATGGTCTGCCTGGCCTTTTATTCATGCGTTAACGATAAAAGCCAACAGATTGTCGACAAATGCATCGAAAAACATGGCGGCGCCGCTTATGAAACTTTGAAAGTGGGTTTTGATTTTCGCGACAGGCATTATACAGCCGTGCGCAACAAGGGCAGCTTTACATACACACGGGAATTTTCAGACTCTACAGGCAATATCAGAGACGTTTTGGATAATGCAGGATTTGTGCGGTATCGCGGTGGCAAGGCTGCAGAAATCACCGATGAACGGCGGAATGCTTTTACCAATTCAGTAAATGCGGTAATATATTTTGCCCTGCTTCCTTCTGGTCTCAATGACGATGCTGTTAACAAAGAATGGATTGAACAAACAACCATAAAAGGGGAACCATACGATCTTATACGGATTACCTTTGATCCTCACGGGGGTGGTAAAGATCATCAGGATGAATTTCTTTACTGGATACATCAGGAAAACAGCACGCTGGATTACATGGCTTATAGTTATGAAGTGGATGGTGGGGGATTGCGGTTCCGGGAAGCGATGAATCCCCGTCAGGTAGGGGGAATCCTCTTCCAGGATTATATTAACTACCAACCCGAGGATGAGCGTATTCCGATAAGACAGGTACAATCTTTATTTACCACTGGAAAATTGAAAAAACTATCAGAAATAAAACTGGACAATCTTCAAGTCATTAACCTTAATGAATAAGCCCTGCAGCGCTCAGGCCAAAGGAAGGGTTTATGGAATCGTCATATGCCTATTTCTTGTTTAATTTTACGGGGTAATTTTGAGGCTACCAACCCATAGGCTGTGCGTATGTTTGATTCCCATTCCTTCTTTGAAAGTCTTTTAATATCATCCATCCATACCCACTTGTATCTTGCCAGATAAGGGGCCGGCATAAAACCTTCTCTGGATAATATCTCATCAAAGCCCTCTTCAGAAACTTTGATGGAAGCCGAGCACGGAACATGATCGGGTGCAGTGACCAGAAACATTTTCCCGCCCACGTTAAAACACAAATGGTCCTCCCATTTGATATCTTCGGTAACGCCTTTAAATCGCTTGCAGATAGTCTGAATATCTTCAATGGTCATAGGAAATACTTTTAGAAACAAATGCACCGCTGCTGGATGTACCGACACCATTGAAAAGTTCCCTGTATAATGGAGGAGTTCTTTTATTGCCTTGGCGTTGGCTATTGAATCTCCTGCAAAAGTTTTACCAGGGGCCCGATGGCAGACCATTGTGGATTGTGGTCAGCACTCATTTCAAGCACGTTCCACCTACGCTCTTTCGCGCGCGCTGCAGACCCTGCAAAATTATCTTCCGACGCCTTTTTTCCCGGGTCAACGGTAAGGATATACGTAGAGGGAATGGTTTTTACCTTTTCATTCCTTAATACGATAGCCTCTGTGAATGTTTTCAAAGGGTGTGGAACATCTTTAGGGGGTTTTTGATCGACCTTAACCCACGGCGGAACCAGATAATCTCCCTGAATCATATTTTTCAATCCAGTGCCCTGGGGATCCATAATACCCATTACACTTTCACCGTCATTAGGCAGGATGGCATCCAGGTAGACCAATCTACGGATACGTTCCGGAACTTTATCGGCAACCCCTGTAATGACCATACCCCCGTAACTATGTCCGACAAGAATAATTTCGCGCAGGTCCTCAAACAAAATCATATTCACCACATCCTGAATGTGGGTGCTTAGGTTTATATCCGGCGAAGCGAGATGTACCCGTTCGCCCTGGCCTGTCAAGGATGGCCGGTAGACAATGTTGCCCTGAACCGTCATGAGAGAATCCACTTTCCTAAAGGCCCAACTCCCTCCCCAGGCACCATGTACAATAACATACACGGGCTTTTTTTTCGCCGCACCAACTTGTGCTTCAGCCAAAGGCGTTAAAATGACCGCCATCAAAAAAATGAGTGATAATTTTTGACCGAAGAAATAAAAGGGTTTTGCATCCATAGCCGTAGGGTTTCCGCCTTTAAGATGGACAAAATTATGCAAGAAATAAAAGCGCATTATACATCCGGATTGGTACACAATTTTATCAATTTGCGATAAGTGCTGGCAGGCCTCTATGGATTTAATTTGGGTGTGATGCATAACCCATACGAACCCGAACCCCCATGCCCAATTCTCATTTAAAGTTAAGAAACGAAGAAGTATGGCAAACGAATCAATATTGAGTGAAAAACTGCACTGGTATAAAGACGCAATAATTTACGAAGTTCATATAAAAGCGTTCAGGGATGGAAATGGAGATGGGATTGGTGATTTTAAAGGGCTGCTTCAAAAGCTAGACTATCTTCAGAGTCTTGGCGTTACCGCAATATGGCTGCTTCCTTTTTACCCTTCACCTTTGCGGGATGACGGTTACGACATTGCCGATTATTACAGTATCAACCCAGCCTATGGCGACATACCCCAGTTTCAGGAATTATTGAAAGACGCTCATTCCCGAAATCTGAAAGTGATCACTGAACTGGTAATAAATCACACCTCAGATCAGCATCCCTGGTTTCAAAGAGCGCGGAAGGCACCTAAAGGGTCTGACGAACGAGACTTTTACGTCTGGACTGATGATCCGACCCAGTACAAGGATGTTCGAATCATATTTCAGGATTTTGAAAAGTCCAACTGGACATGGGATTCAGAAGCACAGCAATATTACTGGCACCGGTTTTTCCACCATCAACCTGATCTGAATTATGATAATCCGCATGTGCAGGACGAAGTATTCAAGATCATCGACTTCTGGTGCAAGATGGGCGTGGATGGGTTTCGTCTGGATGCCGTGCCGTACCTTTTCGAAAGGGAAGGTACAAATGGAGAGAATTTGCCTGAAACCCATACCTTTTTAAAAAGATTGAGAAAACATGTTGACATTAATTTTCCTGGCACATTACTGCTCGCGGAAGCTAACATGTGGCCGGAGGATTCCGCATCCTATTTCGGCGATGGAGATGAATGCCAGATGAATTATCACTTTCCGGTTATGCCGAGAATGTTTATGGCTTTGCAAACAGAGGACCGTTATCCCATTACTGATATCTTCGATCAAACACCCGCTATCCCGGATTCCTGTCAGTGGGCTATTTTCCTTCGCAACCACGATGAACTGACCCTTGAAATGGTGACAGACGAAGAGCGGGATTATATGTATAAGGTATATGTAAAGGATCCGAAAGCCAGGATAAACCTGGGCATTCGCCACCGACTCGCTCCGCTGATGGGGAATAACAGAAAAAAAATAGAGCTGCTCAATTACCTGCTTTTTTCTCTTCCAGGTACGCCTGTGTTGTATTACGGAGAGGAGATCGGGATGGGCGACAATTTTTACCTGGGAGACCGTGATGGTGTCAGAACTCCCATGCAATGGTCATCTGACAGAAATGCAGGATTTTCAGAAGCCAACCCACATAAACTTTATCTTCCTGTAATACTGGATCCTCAATATCACTATGAAGCCATTAATGTAGAAATTCAAAGCTGGAATACCTCCTCGCTTTTGTGGTGGATGAAAAGACTGATCAATAAACGCAAGCAATACAAAGCGTTCGGCCGTGGGGATATGAAATTTATCGCCTCTGAAAATCCGAAAATTCTTGCATTCACACGCACCTATCATGACGAAAGCATGTTGGTGGTCGTGAATCTTTCGCGCTATACACAGCCTGTTGAGCTTGACCTTGGCGCATTTAAGGGTTACCATCCCGTAGAAGTTTTTAGTAAGAATAAATTTCCGGCCATAAGAAATGAGACTCCTTATTTCCTAACCTTAGGCGGCCACGATTGCCAGTGGTTTCTTCTTGAGCAGACGCAATCGATGTTATCCGAAAATAAAACGCTGCATACATTGGGTCTTAACTCGTGGGAGGAAATCGTTAGCAGCGAAATCGTCGGCAAGCTGGAGAGCAGGATTTTCCCGGAGTATATGATGCAACTTCGCTGGTTTGGAGGCAAGGGTCGTGTGATCGAGCATATGCATATCGTTCATCATGCGGTCATTCCTTTACCTGAGAACAACGCTGTTTTTTTCCTGATTGAAGTAACCTATCAGAGCGGTCTTCCTGACATTTATCAACTTCCCGTGGCTTTTGCGGGTCAGTCAACTGCCCTGCGCCTTCAAAATTCCTGCCCTAAATCTGTTATTGCCAAATTGAAACTTAATGGCATGGAAGGAATTTTATATGATGCTTTGTATGGAACAGAATTACAGGAAGTGTTGATCAATCACATGGCAAATAATCACATCATTAAACTTCACAACAGTCAGCTTGTATTCTCATCCAACGACATGTTAAGAAATCATATCGATGAAAAAGAAAAAATCAGACCTCGAGTGCTTTCAGGGGAACAAAGCAATACATCTATAACATATGGTAAACGTTTTTTTCTAAAAATCTTCCGCAAAGTGGACAGGGCCATCAATCCAGATCTCGAAATCACTAAATTCCTCACTGAAAACACTTCCTTTAAACACATCCCTGCATTCATTGGCGCCATTGAATGGACGTATGAAAAAGATTCGCTCGTAGTGGGCATGATGCAGGAAATGGTCGAGAGCAGTGGGGATGCCTGGGTGAATATGCTAGACCGCCTGAATGCCTTCAACGAATCGATTCTGGTCAGAAATTCTCTTGCCCCTACTACCGAAAAAGTAGGGACGTTGTTTGAACCAGTATCTTATGAACAGATACCGGAAGAATTTAAAGAACTGATTGAAGGATCTGTAGCGGAGCAAGCACGGCTGTTGGGTGTACGAACAGGCGAGATGCATCTTGCGCTCGCCTCCGGAACCGCTTTCCCGGATTTTAACCCTGAGGAATATTCACTTCACTATCAACGCTCTCTATTTGCCGGATTGCAATCACTTGTGAGAGGCACTTTTTTCAACCAAAGCAAAAACCTCAAAAAGCTTTCGCCAGAAGTGCAGAAGGAAGCGGAAGATGTAATGGCCATGAAGGATCAGATACTGGAAGTACTTCGACGGATCTACAAAAAGAAAATAGACGTAACCAAAATCCGTATTCATGGCGACTATCATCTGGGACAAGTTCTCTTTACAGGGAAAGATTTCGTGCTTACAGATTTTGAGGGTGAACCTGCCAGGAGTTACAGTGAACGAAGATTAAAAAGATCTCCTTTGCGGGATGTAGCCGGCATGATCAGGTCATTTCATTATGCCGCTTACGGAAGTTTGTTCCTGGATAGTAACATCCGAAAAGAAGATTTTAGTAGACTGATGCCTTTTCTAGAAAACTGGTATCACTATGTAAGTGGATTTTTCATGAAAGCATATCTTGAAACCGTTAAAGGCAGCGGTTTCATTCCGAAAAACAAGGAGGATTTGGAAACATTAATGAATACCTTTCTGCTGGAGAAAGCGATATACGAATTAAACTACGAACTCAATAACCGCCCTGACTGGGTAATGATACCGCTGCGGGGAATAAAAGCCATTATGAAAAAAGGTGATTTGGAAGAATTGACCTTAACATCGTAATCATTTACAAACGCATCGATAACTGGCCGGCAAGCATCGTTCTTTTTTAAATCTATTTTTTTAAACGCATCTCACGCAGAAATAATAATAGCCGGCTTTTTACAAAGTTGTTGCCAATAAACTTTGGAGTTTGGGCAGAATTTCAACATCCCACTGCTGCGCGGCATATTCTGCGCGCGACTCATCGCCTTCAAAATGTTCCAGCGTCGTCAACAACTTCGTTTTATTCCCGTAAGGGATCAGCTCGTGGGTAATGAAAATATTGCCATCACGTGAAATATCTCCGTCAGCAAGTTTGTCAAACCCGGAATATTTTAGTAAACGGCCAGGTACGATGTCGATAATTTCACCTGATTCATCAAGCGCCCGGCCATGATTACTTCCGCTCCACCGCAAGCTGCTTCCGCGTTTCCAATCACTCGTTACCTCGCAATTATACATATATTGACTTGTCATCCCGGGGTGTGTCAAGGCTTCCCAAACTCTTGCAGGAGATGCGTTCAGCACAACACTCCTGGCTACAACCAAATCATTTACCATAATTTTTTCACTAATCAAGTTTATTCCTTTGTGTGAATATGATCTTCATGGTCTTTATAATCCCCATTTGAACCTCCGGTGGTTTCATCGATACGCACGCGCTCTTCCCACGACGGGCCATGGGAAATAGAATCACGACCATCGGCGGCGTCACTAGGTTTCATTTTTTTGTGCATGGTTCCTGCGAGGGCACCATCAGGCATCAAATTGCTTATTCCGGCATACAACTTATTCTTAAATCCTGATACGACCCGGCTTTCACCACGCATCAATGCATCAAACCCATCCTGAGCAACGCTATCCGGTTTAGATAATTCTTCTTCCCGATAGGTAGTAGAATCTTCTGCACCGGCTTTATGAAAAAAGTCGGTATCTGCGGCTCCTGGTAACAACGCAGTGACGGTAACTTTCGTCTCTTTTAATTCTTTTATTAATCCCTCTGTAAAACTGATTACAAATGCCTTGGTGGCAGCATAGACTGCCATTAATGGTGTTGGATATTTTCCCAGCAATGATGCCACCTGCAGGATTTTCCCCTCATTAAGCGTAACCATGTCTTTCAGAAATAACTTTGTTAGGCTAACCAAAGAAGTAATATTCAACTGAATCATATCGACATCACGTGCCAGGTCATATTCTACAAAATTTCCATGCTCACCTTGTCCTGCATCGTTCACGAGAACATCTACAACGATATTTTTCGATTTTAGCTCGGCATAAATTTCCTCCGCCGAGGAAGGTTTGAACAGATCCTTGCTAATGGTTAAAACTTCGATCAGATAAGTTTGTGTGAGATCGTTTGATATTTCCACAAGTTTGTCTTCTGCGCGCGCAACAAGTACAAGATTATATCCGTGCTGCGCAAATATTTTAGCGAATTCAAAACCAAATCCACTGCTGGCGCCTGTAATGAGGGCATATTTATTATGGTTTGACATATCATTATTTTTTAAATTAAAAAATCTAAAGTCCGATTGATCGGTCAAAGAATCAAAAAATTATGCCTCGCAAACAGAAGTTACTAATTATATAACCAACCGGCTTTCCCACTTTCTGTTTGGACAAAATCATAATTCTGAAAACTAGCTAATATATCAACGCTCGTATCTTTATCGAGTATAGCCACCGGAATTGCGTCAGGCCTTGTTTCAGATAAAAGTACAGTGACTTCATTTAGATTTCGGGCCGCCACTTTCACTAATGGCACTACCTGCTTTTTTTGAATAAAACCTTCATTGAGGTCGGGAAGCAGCACCCTGTACCAATCGTGGCTTTGGGCAATCACGGTCAGGTAAGTGCCCCTTTCAAGATACCTTTTTAAAATGAGATTATCAGAAGGTCCTGACATGAGCTTTATTTTTTTCATCTTTACCTTAAAAGGTTTGTGATGAAAGCCGGTATCAATAGGTAATGTTTTTAAGCCTTCATCCACCGTGTGTATGTAGTGTAAAGGATCTTTACTGCCGGATTGATATATGCCAAAATGAAGGTGAGCGGGAGTTTTTTTCGCGTTACCTGTGTTACCCACAAGTCCTAAAACATGGCCTTGCTTAACCCGCATACCCGTCTGAACCATTTGGGAATCCAGATGTGCAAAATAATACGCGTGCCCTCGCTTGTTGTCTTTCATCCATATAACCTTTCCCCCCAGGAAATTATTTCCGACCCTTGAGATATAACCATCCGTCGGCGCAACCACAGGGGTACCTTTCTTTGCAAAGATATCTACGCCTTCATGCGACCGTCTTCCACCATCGCGCGCGGCACAATAAAAACTTCCAATAGATTTATTTGAAGCACCGGAAACGGGATTTATTAAAACAGGAGTAATCGAGATATTTACCACGTAATACGCATTGATCAGCAACTCAGGTTGAAGCCTTACCACACATTCATAATCTCGGTTAAATTCATACGTTAGCTTAAGCGCCGAATCTGCATAAGCCAATGTCTTCCACTGGTCATCTTTCCAAACAAAAAGATCAAGGAACACCCTGGCACTATCAATTGTTTTGATGTTGCCTAAAATGGTTATTACCTGACCGTCTTTTACATTAAACCGGTAACTTCGGGCGTCAGGATGACTAGCTTCAAAATAGCCGGATTCGGCAAAAGGCGCTGAAACCACCACCGAGTCAGAAAATATTTTTTCTCCAGCCAATAGCCATGCTTTAGCCATTGGCGTTTTAATCAAGTCAGCTTTCTGCAGCGAAAGTATGTACTTTTTATAAGGAGAAAGTTCTGAGAAGACTGATTTAATGGACTTCAACCCATTGCATCCGAAGAATAACGCGCTTATAAAAACAATAAAGGATATTTTCATAGTTAGTCAACAGCCTGAAAAGATTTTTAGTTTTGCAAGGCCAACCGTAAATTAACGGGATGTCGGGATCTAATATTTCAATTAAATGCGTTCATTCTTCAGATTCTTACTTCTTAAACCTATTCTATGGCTGGTTAACCATTTCACTTCGGATCCGGATCGAAACCGCATTTTTTCCGCTTTGTCCAAACTGAAGAATGCCCTGGAAGATGATCCCGGAAAAAAAGGCTTTGTCATTCCATTTGACTGTAACATAAATCGCTTTATTATTTTTTCAGACCAGCACAGAGGCTGCAGGAATGGTGCTGATGATTTTATGCTCGCCGAGAAGAACTACCTAAAAGCCCTAACCTATTATGAGGAACAAAATTTTCATTTGATAAGCCTCGGTGATTGCGAAGAGTTATGGGAAAATACGGTATTACAGGTGATTAAATTTAATCAGGCTTCATTTGACCTGGAGAAAAAATTTGTGAAGCGAAATGCCTTTACAAAAATATTTGGAAACCATGACCTCGATTGGGAAATTGACCCATTAGCGCCAGGCTATCTTAAGAAAATGTACGATGTTCCTGTTTCTGTGCTGGAAGGTGTGATCTTGCAAACCCATGTAGCAGATCAGTCATTAAAAATATTTTGCACCCATGGGCACCAGGGGGACTTGCAAAGTGATGGTAACTGGTTCAGCAAACTCTTTGTCACGAAGATCTGGGCACCGTTACAGGCGTATTTACGCATTAATCCGAATACCCCTGCATTCGATAATCAGTTAAAAACCAAACATAATCGAATGATGTATGAATGGTCAAGTCAACAAAAAAACTTACTTCTTATAACGGGACACACCCATCAGCCTGTTTTTGAATCACTCACCCATTTTGAACGCCTCCAATGGAAACACAACCGTGCCCTCCATGAACACAATCTTCAATGGGCGCAGGCCCTTGAAGACGAAATGAAATGGAGGAGTATTGATAATCACCTTTCAGAAGATTATCTAAACATGAAGAATACCTATTTCAATACTGGATGCTGTTGCTTTGATGATGGGGATATAACCGGAATTGAAATTGCCGGGGGATCCATCAGATTGATTAAATGGGAAGAAAAGGATGAGACCATTGTAAGAATTGTTTTGGAAGAAAAAACAATTGAAAACCTGATCCATGAACTGAACAAGTCCCCAAGCAAAGATTTTAAAGCCTGAATTTGGCTGTACAGCGCAAATGGATTTTGAATATTGATACTTTGTGTTAAGGTGCTCAGGTGTTAAAGTGTTGATGTTCCCTTAGTTGACGGCCTGATCATTATCGAAAATCACAGGGGCCTGCATTCTCTGTGACCTCTAATACACGTTAAGCATTACACACATGATTCATATCAAAACCCGTTGTTCCCCTACAAAAAAACAAAAACATTTCTTTGTGAAACTCTGTGATATGGATTTAAAGTCCCTTGAGCGAACTTAGAATTCTTGATACTTTGTGTGAAGGTGCTCAGGTGTTAAAGCGTGTTCCTTGGTTGACCGCTTACTGGCATTTCACTCATGCCTGAATTCCCTATTTCTCAGCTTTTAATTAAGACCCTGTCACTCTATTACCGATAACAAATCTGTGTATAGGGACAAAATTTGCAATTATCCAGCTCCGTTGTCTGATCAAATGGCTGACCGGGATCAAACAACTCATCAAGAAGATCTTTTAAACGACTTGTAAACTCCGGAAAAAGTTCTTCAACGTCATCCACGCTCTGTTTGCCTACTTTTAATCCAAAAGTAAAGCCTTCATCGAAAACGTTCATGCGATTAATAAGCCCGGGGACAACCCTTTGAGAAACCGCGGCTTCGCCTGAATGGGCACTTGAACTTTCTGCGGGAAGCGAGTTGACATATAACAAGGCATACAACAAAGTCTGGAATGCCGCTTTATTGCGACGGCCTTGCCTTGCGAACAATGAGCTAACGCTTTCGAAATCCAGCTCATCTTTCCCGGTTTTATAATCAATGATACGCAAGAGATTCCCCTTCCGATCCACGCGATCAATTTTGCCCGCAAGAACAACCTTATAAGGAGATCGATCAATCCTAACCGTATAGGTCAGCCCGCCTTGTTCTATTGCTTCCATGGTGAAGGGCGCATACGCCTCGTCAATGTCAACGATCTTTTTGGCGAAACGCTTCACTACTTCCTTTACAACGAGACGCTGACCGGCATAGGCCACTTTCTTATCGGGATCAAGTTTATAAGTTTTAATAAAAACCTGATCAATTAAGCCATCAATTTTCTGGCCCGCATTCTTAAAGTCTCCCTTTTCTACCAGTTTGCTTTTCTTACTGTCCAAAACATCTTTATAAAACCCCTCCATAACAAGGTGTAAAAAGTTTCCCAGCACGCGGGCGTCTAATTCCTCCTCCACTTCATTTGGTTCCTTGACTTTGGCTACATATCTAAAATAAAACTTCAGCCTGCACTCTATATAACTGTTAAGTGCCGACGGAGAAATTCCCGTAAAATAGGCATTACCCTCATTTAGCTTTTCGAGATTTTTAAGCACTTCATCATTTTTGAGAATAACAATGGGTGAAATACCCCTGGGCTGAATGGGATTATGTAAAACTTGTCTGTTTACACGCATTCCGGATTCAAATAATAACTGCTGGAGGTAACGGCTCATTTCTCCCTGACCCAACACATCGGTTTCAGAATTATAAAACAGGAAAATATTTTCAGCCCGTTGAAGTGTCCGATAAAAAAGATAGGAATACATGGCATCGTGATGGGCGAGCGTAGGCATGCCATAGGCTTTGCGGATGTTATGAGGGATATAAGAACCTTTCCCGCTATTGGAAGGAAATGCACCCTCATTTAACGAAAGAATAAAAACATTTTTGAAATCAAGGTTACGCGTCTCTAAAACACCCATCACCTGTAAACCCTTTAGAGGCTCACCACGAAATGGAATTTTATGCATGCGTATCAGTTGTCGGAATAACCGCAGGAATAATTTAATGCCAGACACATCAGGGTCATTTACTGCTATGCGGGTATCGCCATCATCATCATGTTCCGTCAATACACTTTCCAAACGATTAAAAAATTTCAGGAAATGAAAAGCATATTCTTTGTCGAAATCTGTAATAAATGGCGATGCGCCGATTTCCTGAATGATGGATTTTATATAAAAGATCAGAGCCATACCGATGGGCCCGGAAGCCTTCCGGACTTCAACGAACATCAATCGGTGCAGGGGAACTTCCGTCGCCAGAAAACTTTTCGGAATATGAACCCAGTTGTGTTTCAGAATTTCTTTTCGTTTTCCGCTGACAGAGACGGGATCTGCAGCCACTACATAGGGATGCCCTAATATCCCCAAAACCTGACGGTGATTGAAGTGATCACTTTTTCGTGTTATCTGAAGGTCAATCAAAAGCTCAATAAAATTAAACAAGGGAGTGCTCGTCAGCGGAAAACCCATAGTCACGTTCAATTTCTCCACCGAAGAAGATATTCCGTATAATACGGGCATGAGTAATTTTTCATCCGGTAATACAATGAGCGTTTCTTCGGGATCAATGCCTTTTGCTATCTGATCTTTTAAAACCTGGGCCATAAGTTTTGCCTGGCCCACAGGTTGCGCGGCACCGTATAATTGAATCTCTTTTCCCGATAAAATCTTTTCCTGAAAATGGGCCGGGATATCCTGATGAAACGTTTTGCCTAACACCGGCCGTGTCTGATATTCTCTGAAAAATTTACCCGCTTCCTGCACCTCATTGTTAATATAGTAGGCATCCATATCCCAGAAAACCTGAGCGTTGTGTTTTTCAACAAAAAAAGTAATGATTTTTTCCTCCACAGCGGTGAGCGCATTAAACCCGGCAAATACGAGCGCTCTTCCTTTGGTTACCTGGTCTGTTTTAGGATGGGTGGGCAATTGCTCACTTACGATCCTATGGAGCATGCCTTCATAGGCCAGCCCTCGTGAAATAAGATCGGATTTAAATTGATCGTATACCTCCGTCAGCCTTCTCCAAACCTGCAGAAAACGTCTTTTGTTCACAGATTGATTTTCATCAAAATTTCCCCAAAAACTTTTTAAAAATTCCTTTTGCTCATCAGTTAAAAAATCAAAGGTCGCATCAAGCTCTTTCTGATGACTGAGGTCTTTGAATAGTTGGGCCGAGGAAATCAGGTACTTGTCCACTTCTTCGAAATCCCCAAGCAACATCTCCCCCCAGAAGTAGAACTGAGCCAACTCCCTGATGACCCCTTCCTCCGGAGATGCGGAACGAGATACCGATCTGTAAGCCCTAAAAAGTAAGGAGATCAGGGTTAATTTATCGGGAACCTGCAAATTTGAAAACCCGGAAATGAAATCCTCAATGGTTAAAATGTTCGGAGCGAAAACGGGTTTTGAAAGAATTGCGCTGACGTGCTTGCGGAAATACAAAGCCGCTCTTCGGTTAGGAAAAATAATCGTTACATCCTCCAGCCTCGGATGTTGTTTATAAATCTTTTCAGCAATTTCCTGAAGAAACGTTTTCATTATAATCCCAGATCAAGTTGATCTTTATGCTTTGCTTTCTGAATCAATCTGGACTTTGTCCCCGTTTTCAATTCTACAATTTCGATTTCACGCAGGTACAAAAGGTATCCCTTAACATCCGGAAAGTTCATTTGACGAAGGACCTCGATGTATTGCAATACTTGTTTCTCATCACTTTTCTTTCTCTCTCCTGTTTTAAAATCAACAACAATCGCCTTTCGGCCTTTCACTAACAGCCTGTCAATCCGGTTTTCTTCACCCCCGGGCAATAGAATCGGGACTTCCGTTCGTACCTCCCAGTCTCTTTCGAACCATGAGGAGATCTGAGCATTTTTTAGTAAGTCTGTTAGCTGAATTTCAAGCGGCAATTTTTCGGATTCCGTAATTAAACCTTCATGGAGGATTTCATCCAGCATCGTTTCGATTTCATCGGCATAATGCATGCGTGATAACACGGCGTGCATATAAATACCATGATTAATCTTCTGTCGTTGCTCATCGAGGTAATCCTGAAAATAAGCAGCACCCGACTGTCTGATAACAAGTTTATTGGTCCATGACGATGAAAGATATTCCCTTAATTGCACAGGAGACATGGTATGCTTGTTCTCCTCACTGGCAAAAGGAAATCTGGTTCCTGCCGTCCAGATTTGATTTTCTTCATTCCAGTGAAGGTTCAAACCCTCATGTTGCCGTATACTATTATACAATAGTCCGGCAATAGTTCCTTTCGACCCTCTGATGTCCATACATGGAGCGTTAACGATCAATCCGGTTTCGGCTCGGGTAAATGCTACGTATAATAAATTGAGACTATCCAGACAGGTTTTGCTTTTTTCTTCGGTGTAGAAGTCCGAAAAAAAAGTGTCTTCGAGAATCTTTGAATATTTAACTGGCAGATATCCTGCATGTTTGAAGGGGCCCTGATCTGATGTTACCCAAAGGTTAGGTGCCTGCCAGTTTTCATGATCGAGTGACCAGGAACAAAACGGAATGATCACATATTTAAACTGAAGACCCTTAGCCTTATGAACAGTCAGAATTTGAACCGCATTTACTTCACCGGAAATCTGAATGCTCTTTTTATTTCTGTTGGCTTCCCACCATTCCAGAAATGCCGAGAGATCATTGCGTTCCCGATTACTGAACTCAAGCACAAGGTCCTGAAAGGCCTGAAGGTAAACCAACTCACCTAAAATGGTACCGAGGCCAAAAATCGAAATCAGTGATTCCGTCAGTTCGATCAGCGGAAGTTTTTTCAATGCTGGCTTTTGCCGTGTAAAATCAGGAGGAAGATTGTTTTCAAAAATATTTTGATTGGTAACCATAAAAACGTCAGACAATTCGCGATACGGTTCATGAAGCCGGGAGAATTCGTAACCGAGTTGCGCACGGGCAATAGAATCATCAGCGTTCAATAAATAACGCATGGCACCGAGAATAAGGTTTACTGAGGCGGCGCCGTCAATGCGAAGTGATTCATTTGAAACCACATCATAACCACAGTTGGTTTTTGCCATGGGAGAATTCTTGTATTGAAGGAGGTAGGAGGCAATTTTTTGACCTTCGTCATTCTTACGAACGAGAATTGCAATGTCTTTTAACTGCGCACCATCCTCCTGAAGATTTTCCAATGTCAGGGGAAGTTGGCTCAAAGCAATTTCCTTCCATGATTGATTCTCAACCGCTTCCCCGGACCGAGAGTCCTTTTGCTCGCTGATAAATTTGATTTCAACAAAACCTTCATGCACCTTAGTTGTTTTCTGCGCAACGTCCTGATAGGCAAGCAATGAGGACGGCATGCCGGTTTCTGCCGTTAGCAAAGTAGAAGCCGTTTTAAAAAGCGCGTTATTAAAATTTACAATCTGAGTGGAACTTCGAAAATTTTTTTCAAGCTCGTGTCTTTCTACTCTTTCGTCCCCTATGAGGTCAATGATTTTTTCCTGAAGCAAAGTAAGATCCCCACCTCGCCACCGGTAAATAGCCTGCTTTACGTCACCTACTACAAGACTCTCATAGCCCTGGTCAAGGCTATTAACAATAAGTGGCTGAAAATTCTGCCATTGCAGGCCTGACGTATCCTGAAACTCATCGATTAGATAGTTCCTGTAAAACGAACCCACTTTTTCATAAATAAAGGGGGTATCGCTGTCGCGGATAACACCATTCAGAAATTTAGGCGCATCAGCCAGTAACATGATATTGTTTTCGTCTTTATACTCTTTCAGTTTACGGGAGATATCAGTGATCAAACCAAACACATACATATTTTTTAAGGCCACCTCCGCGCTCAACGTCAGCTTAAATTTCATATCGAAAATATTCAGAATTTTAAGCAGAAGAGGCACAAGCTTTTCAGTGGCAGTATGAATGATATCCCTGGCATGGGGCGATTTTTTGTTAGGCCAGTTTCCGGGATGTGAAAAATAATTACGCATCCGGTCACTGGGTGGTTTGCATGAGCCCAGATTCTTTTCAAATGCAAAAGTTTTGAAGAAAGAAGACAGGCCTGAATTTTTTCCATAACTGAAATCCTCCGCATTCCAATCTTTTGAATCAATAATAGAAAGGACTTCACGCGCAGGCGGAGAAATTTCCTGTAGGTAATCATTTTTTAAACTCCATAAACGGAGTCTTAAATTCTTAAAAAAATCTTTGGATGAAGTTATTTCATTAACCGCATCCTCTATCCCTTTAAACTCCTCCTTGAAAATCTCTTTCGAAAATTCAATAAGGCTTTGACGGACATCCCATGATCTCTCATTTTCCAGATTTTCCTTGGCGAATTCAACGACCCATTCCGTTAATTCCTTATTCGCGCCAAGTTCATCGATCAGGTTATCGATCACTTCTTCCAACACGGCTTCCTGATCCACTTCAAGGCGATAGTCGCCTACCAACCCCGCTTCCCTTGTGAAGGCGCGGATAACTTTTTGGAAAAAAGCATCAATGGTGCTGATACCAAATTGATCATACTGATGTAACAAGTAAGATTGAGCCGATTGGCTGTGTAGACGGAAAGTCTGTGGGTCCATCGCCAGTTCACGCTGTAACTCCTCGGATAATTCGCTTTTCCGGCCATTGGCGAAAGCATCAAGATAGCTCAGGATGCGATCCTTCATTTCCTGTGATGCCTTGTTAGTAAAAGTAACCGCCAGAATGTGTTTAAAATAGTCCGCTTTGTACTTCAATGCGAGTTTGAGGTACGCCTTCGCCAGCGTTCGGGTTTTTCCACTGCCAGCGGAGCTTCTGAATACGGAAAAGGTTTTTGTCAAATGAGATATTTAAAAAAACAATTTTAAGCACTATCAATGACATGTTGTGTCATTTTTGAGATGGCCGAAAAAAACGCTATTAATACTGATTATACAATGGATGGCGCGTAATTTCCCCAGAAAACTGGCTGCAAGGTTTAAATCAGTTTAAAGGCGATAAAGGCCATTATACGGCGTTATTTTTTAACTTTGATAGCACAAACCTCCTTGCCATGAAGATCAAGTTTTACACGCTTGCATTCCTGTTAACTTTATCGATCATCCACACCGGCCATTCACAAAATAAAAAGCTCGATAAAAGTCTGATTAAGGCTGACGGTTATTATAAAGCCGGAAATTTCAGCAAAGCATTAAAAGCCCTAAAAAAATTCCAAAGTGGTGCGTTAAAAATTTCCCCTCAGAATAATTATATGCTGGCTTATCACATCCGTGAAGCACGCATGAATTTAGCCATCGGCACGGTCGGCGGATTTGACAACAGTCTTTCCAATGCCCTTACGACAAGCCTTGGCGTTTATGGTGAAAATAGTACGCGTTACGCTGTCACGATGATGGATGTCGCGGACCTCTACAATGAGTACGGTAATTATAGAATGGCCAGGGAATATACCGGAAAGGCTGAAGCCCTTCTGCTTAAAACAAATCAGATGAATGAGGCCCTTACGGGTAAAATTGCCCTGATAAAATCGGAAGCACTGATAGGTCAGGGTTTTTCCAATGAAGCCCTCGAACTAATCAATAGTGTTGAAAAATATTACGCGTCACGCGCTGTGGATAAAGTGACTGTCGTTGAAAATAACCAGATCAAAAATACGCGCCTGGAGGAGGGGGATATTTACAAACGCCATAATGAATATGCTCACTTGAAAATACTGACAGGAATGGCCTATGCGAAAAAAGGCAGGATTTCTATCCCTGGCGCGAATACAGAAAATCCTGATCTTGAGGTGGCTTTCGCAGAACTGGAAAACTGGATTAAAAGCAAAAGGAGATATTTAGGAGAGACCAGTTTGGCTGAAGTAGAATACCGGTATGTATGGGGAAAGGCACTGGTTGAGAACGGAAACAAAACAATGCCTTCATTCCTTGAGTTTGATAAAACCCTGAATGATTTAAAGAAACGTACTGCACCTACCAACAAGCTAGCCCATGAGGTCTATCTAAGTCATGTTGAAGACCTCTTGAAAAAAGGGAACCGTCCCAGATATCTGAATACCAAGCTGGAGTATGAAAAGATGATTGAAAAATATTATCCTAAAGAAAGTTTGCACCGCGTCAATTTAAAGGCTCTTGAATTCAACTCGAAATTTTCAAGAGACAAAACCCAAAACCTTGAAAACGACGCTCTTGCAGTACTTGCTTCAAAATCGCTCCCAAAAAATTATCACACAACCGCGGGCATCCTCGCATTCCTTTACGAGGTGGCCATCGCCGAGCAGCGTTACCCCAATGCCGAAAGTTATCTTAACCAGTTAGCGGATATTAAGAAAGAACTTTGCGGAGAGAACTCACCTGAATTTCACCTTGCCAAGATTGCCTTGGCAAACTTCTATTTCGATTACACCAATAAAATTGAAGAGGCTGGTAAAATCTATCAGGAGAGTTATTATAAAATAGTGGCCACAGAAATTGGAGAACAACATAAAGATCTGATCAATATTCTGAATCACATTTCCCAGTGGTATGAGGTGACAGACAAATATTCGCTGGCCTCAAAAACATTAAAGGAAGCGAAAGACGCCGCGACTTTCAAGTTCGACAATAAAGACATCCTTTTCGGAATGGAATTGGACAACATTGCCAAGCTACAACTGAAGCTTGGAGAATATGATCAGGCGGAAACCAACATCCTTAAAGCATTGGAAGTAATTGACCTGAAACAAAACAGGGAATACGTGGAATGGGCTCCCGCCTTTATCGGAGCACTTGAAACACAGGCCAGGCTATTTGGGGTGAAAGGTCTATTTGATGAAGCTCAAACCAACCTTGACCGTACCCGTAGGTTAATTGCAAAATCTGAAAGCCTTGTCAGGGATGACCTGTCCACCGCCAGGGAACTTTCAACACTTTACATTCAATTGGGAAAGTATTCAGAAACTGACAATCTGCTGACCAACCTGTTAGGAGAATATGAAAAACTTTTTGGTGTAAGTTCTTTGCGTTTAATAGACCCATTGGTGGATAAAGGAAAGACTTTACTGGCAAGCGGTGATTATACAGAAGCAGATCGCGTAGCCCGGCGCGCCAATGAACTGGCTGTAAATATCTACGGAGACAAATCCACCAAAACAGCGCCCACTCAGAAGTTACTGGGAGATATCTATTATACCCTCGGTGATTATGACAAGGCCGAAGAAAATTTAAACAAAGCCGTTGTAAGCCAGCAAAATCAATTCGGACGCAATCACATTGAAGTGGCGAAATCACTTTCCCAATTGGCGCTGATCAAATTTTATAATCGCGGAAACAAAAAGACGGTGGAAGCACTCATGGTGGAAGCACGTGATATTATGGAGGGCAAGCTGGGAAAGGAAAATCCGCAATACGCGGAAATTCTTAAAAATGTAGCAGTGCTGTACATTTCCCAGGGTCGATATGACAATGCCTTTAATTCCCTGACCGTGGCAGAAGCTATTTGGAAAGTGAAGACCGGTACAAAAAATAACATTAACGCGGCAAGCATTTATACCCTGACAGGAGATGTTTATTATCAACTGAAAAATTACAAAAAAGCGGAGGAGTTCTACAATAAGTCGAAAGACCTCTATGAAAAATTCTTCAGTATTAACCATCCCGAATATGTCAAAGTGCTCAGCAAACTCAGCAAAGTGTATTACATGGAAAAAGACTTCAAACGCGCGAAGCGTTTGATTGAACAATCCCTGAATAACTATGAAGAATTTATCAAGCAATACTTTCCTGCTCTAAGCGAACGGCAGAAAGCCAAATACTGGAATACCATCAAAGGAGACTTTGAGTTTTACAACACCCTTGCTTTCAGTAACCTGGAGGATTTTAAAGACCTTACCGTGAAAGTTTATAATTCGCAATTGTTAACAAAGGCCTTGCTGCTCAGCTCGTCAATAAAAATACGCGAACGTATTATGAACAGCACCGATGAGCAACTAAAAACCCAGTATAGCACCTGGATACAGAAAAAAGAGCTTCTGACACTGGCTTTATCCATGAGCCCGGCACAACTGACCGAAAATGAAATAGAACCTGCGGCTTTAACACAAGAGGTTGAACGGCTGGAAAAAGGGTTGAGTCAGAAATCAGAAATATTCGGACAAAATTTTGAAACCAAACGGATTGTATTTGAGGATGTAAAAAAATCTCTTAAGCCAAATGAAGTAGCCATAGAAATGGTGCGTTACCGTCACTTCAATCACACTTTCACTGATTCCGTAATTTATGCTGCCCTATACTTAAAAAGTGATTTCACAAAGCCGAGGGCCATCATCATGAAAGATGGTCAGAAAATGGAAACACGCTTTTTCAGATATTACCGAAACTCCATTACAGGGAAGATTCCGGATAATGTCTCCTATGACGTCTATTGGAAACCAATCTCTGACGAAATCGGTCAGGCGTCAACGGTTTATTTGTCGGCCGAAGGTATTTATAATCAGATCAATCTTGAATCCATCCCCTCCCCTGACGGACGTTTCATTATCGATAATGCAAACATTGTACTTGTCAGCAACTCAAAGGATATTTATATCCGGCGGGTTAAATCCAGGTCTGTTTCAACAGAGAATACTGCCTCCATGTTTGGCAACCCAACCTTCTACATGTTAGCTTCTACCGATGCCCGTGCCATCGCTTCCTTGCCCGGAACGGAGAAGGAAGTCAATCAGGTTCAGTTCATGTTGAACCAAAAGGGATGGGCAACCTCTGAGTATGTTGAAAAATTTGCCGCCGAAGAAAAAATAAAAGAATTAAATAGTCCGAAAATATTTCATATCGCAACCCACGGGCTATATCGTCCTTCTGCGGAGGCAACGCTTGAAAAAGAAATTGAAGGCGGTGAAGCCTTTCTCACACAAAACCCCTTGATGCGAACCGGATTATTATTAAAGGGGGCCGGCGATCTTTTGGATAAAACAGATTACAACTACAATATGGAGAACGGTATCCTTACCGCGTATGAAGCCATGAGCCTGAATCTCGACAAAACGGATCTGGTAGTACTCAGCGCATGTGAAACAGGCCTGGGCGATCTCGAAGCAGGCGAAGGGGTTTATGGTTTACAGCGCGCCTTCCTGGTGGCAGGTGCAAAAGTACTGATCATGAGTATGTTTAAAGTGGATGATGATGCCACTCAAAAACTTATGCTTAAATTTTATCAAAAATGGCTCAACTCAAACAATCTCCGTCAGAGCTTTACCGATGCCAAAAAAGAACTGCGCGTCGAATATCCTGAGCCCATCTACTGGGGCGCATTTATGATGATTGGACTTGATTAGGCATAGGCATTAGGAGGCACAAGGCATTAGGTATTGGGGATTAGGGTGTCAATGGTCGATAACCAATTTGCCAATAACCATTCAATAACCATTTCATAAAAAGCCGGTCTACACTGCGAATCATCTTCCACAGCGGCTATTCAGAATGATTTTTTTACCAAGGCATAATTTTGTTCGATTCTCTCTAGTAATAAAAATTGAGAATCAATAAACCAATAAAAATTATGGCAGAAAAAAATCGCAACCGGCAAGACACTCATCGCTCACAAAATGATTGGAATGAAGAGGGCCAACGACGCCATTATGGTGATGAATCAAATTACACAAATTCGGAAAACCGCGGGTACGGCAGTAATCGCTCCTCGGGCAGGGAAGAAGACAGCGGTTGGG
>JBDSIM010000051.1:0-43085 GCA_039917935.1 Cyclobacteriaceae bacterium
CTCATAAATTCCAAAGCACGTTCGTTCTTAGGATCCAATTGCAGAATTTTTTGAAAAAATCCTTTAGCTTCTAATACGTTATCTTTTTTATGCAGAGCATATTGACCTAAGTAATCGTAGGCTGCAATGAGTTCTTTCTTGTTCTTTTCCGGATTTTCCAGCGCTAAGGCAACGAAAGATTCATACATTGGAATCGCTACTCCTTTTTCTCCGGTAGAATCGTACTGTGCTCTTGATTTAGCTGCCATTAACGGACCATATATTGTTTTAGGTTGACGTACCGCAAGTTCCGTGAAGGCAGAGTCCGCCTCAATATATTGCGCATTGTAGTAGTAGGCCTGGCCCATATTAAATAGATCCTGTAATTTTGGAGTCTCCCTCACGGCGATCAAACCCTTATAGGACTGAGCCGCCTCCTGATATTTTCTCCTTTTAAGGTAAGTTTCGGCTTGAAGCTCCAGTACGTCAATGTCGGCCGAGTCTAACAAAATACCTTTGGCAAATGTTTCATTGGCCAGTGAATCCTCACTCAGCTTCAACAGCAGTTTTCCGTAAGAGGCATAATCAGAAGCTTTCAAATCCTCGGGTTTAGCTTTCTGAAAAAATTGCTCCAGAATCTCCCTTGCTTCCTGGTCTTTGTCCTGCTCTATTAAGGAGAAAGCATAAAATTTAAGGGCAGTAGGAGACGCATTTTTGTCGTTCAATACTTCCTTAAATATCTCATTGGCTTTTTGGTAATCTTTTGCCATGAACAGGAAGAACGCGTACTGAAATTTGGCTTGTCCTGGATTTTCTGAAATACTCAGGTATCGCTCAATGGCTTTAACGGCAAGCCCGGCTTCCTTTTTTTTGTAGAATGTTTCGCCTAGCTCCTTGTAAGCTGGTGCGTATTCGGGATCTACTGAAATTGCCCGGTTTAGATTTTCAAGGACGATGTCATTGTTTCGCGAACGCTGATAAACTTTGGCAATACTATAAAGAGGTTTAGCCCATTTTTTTTCCGCTGCTGCCGCACGCTCGTAACTGCTGACAGACTCACCTCCCCGATTTTGCAATAAATAGGAGTCACCCAGTAACTGATGAATTTCCGCGTCACCGTTGTTTATTCCTTTGGCTTTCTCCAGAGTAGAGATCGCATCCAATAAAAATTTAGTGTCAGCCATATAACCCCTTCCAACAGCTTTTAATTGTTCGGCTGATTTTTTTCTATTCATATCAGCGGCCTGTACCAAAAGGGCCTTCCCTTCAGCTGATTTTTTTTGCAACAATTTAACATGTCCTTTTCCTGCAATATTCAATGGGTCCTTGTCATTGGCACTTGCACCCTTTTCAAAGGTGGTCATAGCTTTTTCTAAATCACCCGTCTGAATATATCCCAGGCCCAGATAATACAAATTTTCAGGGGCCTTGGCAGCTTGTTCCAGCGCGGCCATTCCCTTTGATGGTTGCTCAATATCTATTAAACGAAATGCTTTTCTGATTTCCGGTGACTGAGCGAAAGTCGAATTGGCCAGGAAAAGCAGCGCAATGGCGAGTGTTGACATTGTTTTGCCGAACAGTCCTGAACTCATTCTCTGATCAGGGCTACCTTGATAATTCATAGTTCCTTCTTTTTATGTTGACAATATTACTAACGTTAAAATAAACGTGCCGAAATTAACAAATAAAGCGCTTTTTTAAAAAGCCGTTTTAACGCTCTATTTCAAAGGGAGTCTGATCAATCTGGACAATCCTTAGCGGCATCGTCACAGGAATTAACCCCGCTTTCAATACAATGCGTTGACCCCCCTCACTGCGTACAAAGGCCATAAAGCCATTTCCCAATCCGGCACGGGCTTCACGGCTTAAAATAGTGATCCGTCTTGACAGGGGATAATATTTAAGCGCAAGGTAAGCCTGGTAAGGCTTAAAATGTGTGCTATCGCCTGCCACACTCACCACCCGAATCTTGTTTAGAAAAGTATTCGAGGTTGAGTCATCCTTATCACTGATCCATTCTATACCGATCAACCCCAATGCATTTTCATTTTTGGATACAAAATCAATAACTGCTTCGTTGTTTTCTACTGCAAAGCAATTTGCTGGCAGCGTGTCAACTTTGGCCACTGAATCCTTTAGATGGCGTATCAAACCTGAATTCGGGTTATCAAAGACAATCTCTATGCCAGCCTTTTTTTTGCTGCCCAGGTCACTCCAACGGTTTGTTTTACCCTGGAGAAGTGAGCGAATCTGCTTCATATTGATGAGCGTATCCGGATTATTGCGATGTACAATTAATGCAATGGCGCTGACGGCAATATCAAGCTCCGATGGCGTAATTTTCAGCCGTTTGAAATATTCCTTTTCGGTCTGTGTAAATTTGCGCGTTACCACGGCCAGCCTTACACTATCCTTCATCAGGGCATCAATGGCATCGGCTTCCGCGAAGTATTGAGACTCAATATCGGCGCGTGTATAAAGTGCTTCAAAAGTAGCTACCTCCGCATCAATCAAAGGACGCAGGGATTCATCAATGGCAATTTTAATAAACCCAGATGTGGGCGTATCCAGAATTTTTCCTTGCTTATCACGATCCTGGCAGGAGGCCAACACCAGCAGCATGGGTAGAAAAAATATCACTACTTTTTTCATTGGAAAAATTTTCTGTAAAATTTATAGGCACGGAAAATCCCATACACAATTAACAGGATCCCAAAAGGTTTTGCGTATTGTTCAGGAATTTGCTCCGGCGTAAAAAAAATAAAGGTTGTACCGAATATAAAATACAGTACAACCATTATTATTCCGAAGCCCTTACCGATGGTTTCGCCGACCATCAACTTCCGTTCTTCGCGACTATCTTCCAAGTCTAATTTAATTTGAATTTAATAGGTAACACAAAGCGTACGAACACAGGTTTACCATTTTGCTTACCTGGTCTCCAGGAGGGCATCAGGGCAACCACACGCATGGCCTCCTTATCACAATCGGCGCTGATACCGCGGATGGTTTTCACCTCGCTGATAGAGCCGTCCTTGCTAACAACGAAGCTTACATAAACAGTACCATCAACACCCATCCGGCGGGCACTCGCAGGGTAGCGCATATTCTTTTTAATAAAGTTCATCATTGCCTCATATCCACCCTGAAACTCAGGTTGCTGTTCAACAACCGTGAAGATCTTGTTGTCATCTTCCACAACTACTTCTTCCACCGGTTCTTCAAAGACCACTTCCGTAGGTCCTTCTACAGCAACGTCGGCGACTTCGCTCTGTTTAATTTCCTCGATGGTCGGTATTTCTTCAAGCACTTCTTCTTTTACAACTTTCGGCGGAACGAATTTGATCACCTTTTGCAATTTTGGCAATTGTACTTGTGGTGGTGGTGGTTTTGGTTTATCGATTGGTGGAGGTGCCGAAAGCTCCGTATACACTAACTTTCTCGGAGGTAGTTTTTCAACGATTTCCTCTCCCTTGAAAAATGCAATGATATCAGGGGAGTAAAATAACAGGAATATCACTGCAAGCGTGATGACGAGACCTCTTATCACATTTTTGGTATACAGCGTTCTTAGCTGGTAAGCTCCGTACTCTTTGTTGCGGTTTTCAAATATGACATCCTCCCACCGCTGCATCGGGATGTTATTGGCTGTTGCTGCTTTCATATTTTACAAGCTATTGCGTTTGGGTTGCGTCTTCTAATGTTCCTCCGGCCAATCCTACTGTAACAATGGTCTTATCGTCCGGTGTATATTCAACGATCGCGTACCGTTTTGTTTTCGTGATATCCATTTCATCCAGGATATTCACCATGTTCTCATACCGGGACTTATCCTCAGGCTTAATAAGCACCATTAATTTAGGGTTAGCCTGATTTTGTTCCAGCAATACTTTGCGAATTCCTTTGCTGGAATAGTTTGTCTCGCTTACCGGTGGGGTCAGGCCGATATACCAGTAGATTTTATCGTTTTCACTCAAGACTACGTTGAGAATATCCTTTTCGTTGACCTTGGTTTGTTCTTCCGGTTTGTCAACTTTATCAGGCATATTCACTTCCATGGTCTTTGGTTTATTGAAAGTGGTCGTCAGGATAAAGAACGTGAGTAACAAGAAAGCCAGATCTACCATCGGTGTCATGTCGATTTTCGTAGACGATTTCTTTACCCGAACCTTGTCACCTTTTTTATGACCACCACCGCCACCTTGTATTTCTGCCATATGTGTATAACTTAAATTTTAAACTTCTTGTTCCAGTCCGGTGATCAGATTAAACCTGAGCACTTTGCGGTCGATCAGCGTATCCACCACCCGTTTCACTACTTCGTAATTGGTATCACGATCCCCTTTTATTGCAATCCTCACCTTCGGATTACTCATTCGGGCAAATACGACCCAGTCTGCAAGCTCATTGTTCACTGAGTCAGCCGGAATGCCAGGTTGAGGCACTGATTTTCTTTCGTCAGGATGCAAATCCAGAAACTGAGGTAATATTCTCACAGGGAGTCCAAAGCCTGATAAAATCGCGAAACTGCTTAGCTGTTCTTTTGTGAAAGAAATGCCATATTTTTCACCGATCATGCTCAGCATCTGGGCTCTGTGATTCTTGTTATCCATATCAAAGAAAACCCTTCCATCCGCAGCAACCGAAATGATAATCCGGTCTTTATCAGGAAGAAGAATTTCTGAAACCGATTTTGGTAAATCGACCACCACGGGTTCTTCCGGTGCGAATGTGGTCGTAAGCATAAAAAATGTTACGAGCAAAAACGCCAGATCGACCATGGGTGTCATGTCCAATGAAGGGGGAGTTCTATGTACTTTAACTTTTCCCATAGTTTTAAATTTAATTATTAACCCTTGTTACGGGCAGTGAAATTTTGAATGATGCTATAGCTGGCTTCATCTATACCGTAAGTGAGGGCATCGATCTTGCTGGTGAAGAAGTTATAAAATATAATAGCAAGAGCCGATGTACCAATTCCTAAAGCTGTATTAATAAGGGCTTCAGAAATACCGTTGGCAAGGGCTACGGCGTCAGGGGCTCCGGAAGTTGCGATCGCAGTAAAGGCCGCGATCATACCGGTTACTGTACCCAAAAGACCCATCAAGGTAGCAACCGACGCGATGGTTGCGATGATCACCAGGTTTTTTTCCAACATCGGCATTTCAAGCTGAGTTGTTTCTTCAATGTCCTTCTGAACCAGGATCACTTTTTTCTCCGGTTCAAGCACAGTGTTTCTCGAAAGCTCATCATATTTTAGCAAACCGGCTTTCACCACGTTGGCCACCGAGCCTTTCTGCCTGTCACACTCCTGTATCGCCTGGGTGATGTTTCCGGCAGATACCAGAGAGCGGATTTTAGTGACAAATTTCTTAATACTTCCACGGCCAGTTGCGCTGCTGATCGTAATGAGACGCTCAATGCCGAAGGTTAACGTGATCATTAACAAGGCAATCAGGATGGCTACAACAATTCGTCCTTTATATATGATGCCGAGCCAGTTACCTTCCAAAGGGTGGTTGTTTGGGTCCCCGCCCATAAAATTTGCGGGATTTCCCAGTACATATTCATAAATCAGGTAAGCCAGAACAATTTCTAAAGGAATTACAATTGCTGCAAAGGTGGATTTCAGACTATCTCCAAGTGAGCTAGATTTTTGTGCCATGTTAAATAGAATTTAGGTTTATAGTTAATGTTAGTTGGTAAAAGTAATTAAAGAGCGTTAAAAATCTTGTTTTTAGGAACAACTGCAAAATAAATATTTACTTTCTTTATGGTTTACCGAAGACAGCTGGCTCACAACCAGCATATGGCAACCCCTAAAAGCATCATATGACCTGCAATTAATCCTCCTTAGGCACTAAATTCCTGTTCCTGAACCACGTTATGACTACTGGTATAGCCGAAACAAGGATCATGGATATCACAATAATTTCAAGATAAGACGTAATGTTTGGGAATATCCTCCCTAGAAAGTGGCCGGACAAAACCATGGTAACTATCCAAATGGTCGCACCTAATAGATTGAAGAACAGGAACTTAGGAAAATCAATTTTCGCCATTCCTGCCAGAATTGTTACAAATGTCCGTACCACAGGCAGAAATCTGCCTAAAATAAAGGCCATCATGCCATGTTTTTGGTAGAAAGCCTGGGTTACGTCGATATATTTCTTTTTAAAGAAAAAGCTGTCTTTCCGATTTAACAGGTAAAAACCTGCCCATTTCCCCGTTAAATAGCCCACAAAAGAGCCAGAGACCGCCGCAATTATTAAAAGTATGATGAGTAGAGAAACATGCATATCCAGGTATTCCGTATCAGCCAAAAGTCCGGCAACGAATAATAAAGAGTCGCCAGGGAGAAAAAATCCAAAGAAAACGCCGGTTTCCGCGAAAATTATCAACAGCAAAAGACTTATCCCCCCAAACTGGATGATCGTTTCAGGATTAAAATTTTCCAGAAAGGCAAGTACATTCATGAACTGAGGCTCTACAAACATGATCTTAATTTAAGATTGAATCTATTCCTGAAAAAGATTACGCCATGGTCATTCAATCTTCAATCTCTCTGGAAACGATGCGTTTTAAACAGGATTTCCATAAAGAAAAACATAAGATTGTAATTATTTATTACTCATGAAGTTCTTTTACAGAAAAGCAGGCAATGTAACCGAAAAATGTAATTCCAGGATGGGTACCAAAATAAATTTTTATAAATGGTAAACCGTAAACAGGGTTTACCGCGCGAAACTATGAAATCATCTTGTAATGCTGGTTGAAACAAGCCTGTGTAAGGCCAACAAAACCTCTTATTTTTTTCAATTATCAGCCCGGCATTACATCTGTTGTAATGCGATCATTTGAAAAGGGTTTATTCACACTAATTTTGCTATTTTTACTCTTATATGCCTTACCTGAAGCCATGAAAAATATTTTTCTACTGCTGATAGCTGCGACGTTGATCACCCAGGTCAAACTTTTTGCGCAGGATAGGAAAGACCTGACGGCGGTAACTTTTGAACAGATATATGATGAGCCCTACGCGGTAAACAAGCTCTTTATTGGTCTTCAGCCAATTTATGGTGAGTTGTTTGCAACTAACGTGAATGCCGGTTTTGGACTTGATGCACACTATTATTATCAGGATAAAGCGGATTTCCGCGGGGAATTCCGAAAAACCTACAGTCGTCAATTTTTTGATTTTTCGCGCGACGTCGCCCTGAACAACAGCGACGTTGACAACAGGGTGGAGGTCTATAACTATTATGAATTGGGAGGCACCTATCACATAAAGGATTTTGAGGAGAGTTCGAAAACGAAAATGGTCCTCTACAAGAAAAGTTATAAAGGAAATATCTGGGCTTCACGCATTCCCCTCAGCACAGAAATCCCCTGTAAAGTGAGAAAAATATATGGCGCCCGGCTGGGCGGTATCTATTGGGACAGTTCTACTGATCTGAACCGGGCGCTTTCAAAACAGGGCCTGACGAATGCGGATCTGAAAGACATTGAAGGTAATGGGTTGCCGGCAACTTATTATGATGGTTATCAGGATCAGCCTTTAAATGTCTTCACCAATATTTCTTCGAAGTCGCTGTATTTAGGTGGCTCTATGTCGTGGATCAGAAACGTGGCTATCAACATTGACAAATTTGAAGAAGGAATCGATGACCTGATGCTGACAGCGTATGTCGATATTATGTATGCTCCTGACCTAACACTGGATGATGTGGTTTATACTAACCCCCAGGCATCTTCACCCAACGCCGGCACAAGAACGTATTCTGTGAGTCCCGTGGAATTACAGCCCTTCGGATTCCGGGCAGGGATCGATGGCAGATTTAACCGCACATTAAGCTGGGCTTATGGCGGTGAATTTGGATACAGACCCAGCATAGCAGGAAAAACATTTTATGCCCTGATCAAAATCAGCTTCCCGGTCTTCGGCAGTAATCTCGAATACAAAGTAGAGTCCTTCGGAAAATAGACTTATTTTTCGGCTTACTCTGATAACGCCAACACGTTTGTGACTTGCGATATCCTTATTAAGAATATTAAAGGCTTAGTGCAGGTGCGTCCGGAACCCACGAAGGTTCTCAAGGGTGCGGCAATGTCTCACCTGCCCGTTCTCCCCAATGCTTTCCTGGCGATCACTAATGGCCTCATATCACTTTACGGAAAAATGGAGGATATTCCTTCTTTTGAGACATCGCAGGAAATTAACGCGCAGGGCAGATTTGTATTTCCCAGCTTTATCGATTCACATACCCATCTGATTTTTGCTGAGAGCCGCGAGGAAGAATTTGTCATGAAGATCAAAGGATCTTCTTATCAGGAGATAGCGGCAAAGGGTGGAGGGATATTGAACTCGGCAAAAAAAATACAACAAAGTTCTGAAGACGAGTTATTCGAAATCGCCATGGGCCGCGCCCGGGAAATTATCCGCAGTGGTACCGGTGCCGTGGAGATCAAGAGCGGTTATGGACTGACGGTGAAAGATGAAGTCAAGATGCTTCGGGTGGCCAGGAGGATAGGGCGCGAAAGTGTGCTTCTGGTAAAGACAACATTCTTGGGAGCGCATGCTGTGCCTGCGGGAATGGAACAGTCGGAATATGTCAGACTTGTCATTGAAGAAATGATTCCCGCTGTAGCGGATGAAAACCTGGCAGACTATATAGATGTGTTTTGCGAACAGGGTTTTTTCTCCCCTTCAGAAACTGAACGTATCCTTGAGGCCGGTAAAACATTTGGTATGAAGGCCCGTGTTCATGCTAACCAACTTTACAGGTCAGGCGGTGTTGAGGTGGGGATTGCGTGCGGAGCGGTAAGCGTTGACCACCTTGAAAATATCGGTGAAGAAGAAATTCAATCACTGAGGCAAAGCGATACCATACCAACGGCCCTGCCAGGCGCTGCTTTTTTTCTGGGGTTACCCTTCCCGCCAGCACGAAGGATGCTGGAAGCGGGTCTTTCACTCGCCATCGCGTCCGATTACAATCCGGGAAGCGCTCCAAGTGGAAATATGCCTTTTATGATTTCCCTCGCGTGTATCAAAATGAAATTAACTCCGGAGGAAGCCTTCAATGCAGCTACCGTGAATACAGCTTGCGCACTGGAAATATCGGATACCCATGGCTCCATTACTGTCGGAAAAGTGGCCAATATTTTCATTACAAAGCCCATGCCTTCCGTTGCTTTCATGCCTTATGCTTTCGGATCGGACATGATTGACACGATCATCCTGAAAGGAAAAATTTGCTAGGTAGTCCCCTCGCTGGCAGGTTCAAATAAGTAAAAGTATTTATGGTAGATCAGAAAACCAGTGGCGAAATTTATTCCCGTAAGGATGAGAAGCGGAATTTTAAACAGGATCAAAATGATCACGGAAATAAAAATGGCAAACGAAACTTTGGTAAACTTTTCCAGGGTTGTTCCTTTGATGTGTAACAAACCAAAGAAGCACGCGCCTAAACTTAACGCATAAAGAATATTTACGATCAACACATGAAAGTGTAAATGCGAGGGGAAATTCTTAAAGAGAACGACGATCTCTGGTACCAGAAGAAGAATCAACACGAGGAGATACCACACATACCGTCTGATCGGGCCCACCGGCAGGTTTTTTATCCAGCTTACATGTAAATTTTCAAAATTTTGGATGTGAGAAGCAATGGGTATGGTGGCCATGGCAACCACTGTCATTGTCATAGACATCAATCGGCCATCATATTCCGCATCGTAGAGCGAACAAATTCCAATAATGAGAAGGCCAGCAAAAATTTTGGACCCCGCCAGCATGAAAGGGTCCCTTCTTAAAAGCCACTCTACATAGATTTGAATAATTGGCTTGGGGTATTGGTAGTCAGTGAAACGTTTCAGGAAGCTTACGCTCTTTTCACGATGAGGGTAATGCAATTGCCTGATCATGATGAAGGCACTGCCTGACCAAAGTAGAACGAGGCTTATGGAAATGGATATCCAACTTTGATTCAAAGGGAGGGACCAGGCGAACCTCAGGAGATAAATTCCATAGACAATCGCCGGCAAAAGTTGCCACAGCAGAAACATACTTACCGAACGGGCTTGCTCCCAGAATGGAAGAAATGGGATATTGAAAAGAACCTGATTTTCAATTCTTGACAATTGCTGCAGGTTGAAGTTTAATACTTTAATGCCATACAACAACCAAACACCTATGGGAATCATCAACAAATGAGGAGTGCTGACAAAGGATTGTGCCAACGCGCGATGCTCCACCTCACTCATAAATCCGAACGTGAGGGTTCCTGTAAGCAGGAAGAAGCCGGTGTTGAGGCGGTAAAATTCTTTTGAAAGAACTTTCGTCAGGGTGGTAGTTACGCTATTCAACGTGAAGGGTTTTCTGATGAATAATAAAGGTGGTATTGATGGGCAGTAGATTATTTTCTATCGGTTGGTGAGAAGATAATAAAAAAATGGTTTCAGCTTTCTGGCGGATGAGTGCGAATAAGTCCTCGCGGGTTTGTTTATCGAGCGTAATAAGGGGCTCATCCAGAATGATCATTTTCGGGTTGCCAAGGAAAGCTAAAACAAGAGAAAGCTTTTTCATCATTCCGGAGGAATAGGTGTCGCATGCTTTTTCATAGAAACTGTCTACGCCCAATTTCGACGTGTACCAGGCTTGTTGGTCTTTTGAAGCTTGTTTCGTTTTTCCAATGAATCTGATGAGATCCTTGGAGGTCAGAAACCCGGGATAGAGGGGCTCCGCTTCCGCGAAATTAACGCGATATCTATACGCAATGGGAGATTCCAATAAAGACAGCTTGTCCAAACTTACCCGGCCCTTGAATGGTAAAATTCCAGCCAGGCATTTGAAAAAAGTGGTCTTACCGGAACCGTTGTCTCCTTTTATTAAATGCACACCCGGTTTGAGTTGCAGGGAATCAATGGTTAAAATGGTTTGATCCCCATAGCTTTTTGTAAAGTTGCTGACTTCAAGCATGGCAAACGTATGATAAGGAATTAAGTTTTGGCTCAATCAGGTAACCACCTATATTTGACGCTGATATCTTTCTAAAATTACAGTATGTCTCTTAATCATCGTATTAAATCAAGGATCAGGGATGTTGAGGATTTTCCGAAACCCGGAATCGTTTTCAAAGATATCACCCCCTTGCTCGCCGATCCCGGATTGATCCGGGAAATCATTCAGGCACTAGCCAATCCTTACCGAACCAAAAAAATTGATGCTGTTGCCGCAGTGGAGGCAAGGGGTTTCATCTTTGGCTCGTTACTGTCGCAAGAATTAGACTGCAGTTTTATTCCAGTTCGCAAGGCAGGGAAGTTACCTTTTAAGAGCCGTAAACAGCAGTATAGTTTAGAATACGGATCGGCTGAGATCGAAATACATATCGACGCCATTGAGCCCGGATGGCGCGTTCTGGTGCATGACGATTTACTTGCCACCGGGGGCACGGCTTCGGCTACCGGGCACCTCATTAAAAGCTTCGACGCTGAGGTGGCCGGGTTTTCTTTTTTGGTCAACCTTAGCTTTTTATCTGGTGAGAAAAACCTGGCGGCACAATTCGGCATGGCTCCTGATTTTCTGATAAAGTATTAACTTTAAGCATCTTTTGGTGTTATATTAATATGTCCGAAAGTTTATTAATTCCCATGTTCCCGCTTTCTCTGCTGCCTTTGCCAGGTGAGTTGGTGCCGTTGCATATTTTTGAGCCCCGATATAAACAGCTTCTATCCGACACGGAGACAAACGATATAAGTTTTGGAATTTTTTGCAGCCATGAATGCAACCTGGACAAACTTGGTGCCTTGATGAAACTTGAAAGTGTCATAAAAAGATATCCCACAGGCGAATCTGATATTATTGTTCGGTGTATTGATATTTTTAGTATGGACAAACTTTACCGCACCTATAAATCACGTTTATATCCGGGTGGTGACATCAGAAGCTGGCAGATTAAGGCGGATACGATGCCGGGTGTTGAACTCTATGAACTGTTCCTGCAATATCAGAGCAAACGTAACATAAACCGCCACTTTACCGCCTTTACCTTATATCAAATTGCCGCAGAATTGAACCTTGACATTTTTGACCGATGCAGGTTTATTACATTATCCGGCGACAAGAAAGAAAGTTTCCTGATCAATCAATTGAAATTTCAGTTGTATGTTATCCGCCAGGAAGAAAGTAGTAAGGATGTTTTCCATTTAAACTAATTTTCTTTTAGAGGCAACCTCTTGGGTTAATAATCGTTCATGCGAAATCTCCAACTTTTCTGAATCCAAACGGCGCCTACTTCCGTTTCAGCAAAACTTTTTTAAAAATTCATTTTGGGATACACCAGTTTGGGTTATTCTGATTATTTAAGAATTATTTAACACTAACCTTGCAACATTCAGGCGAGATGTCCCGTCTTAGACCTGTAACAAAAATAAATCCCAATGAAAAAAATCTTATCCCTTCTTGTACTTGTAATTGCCATCAACAGTGTTCAGGCAAATGGCATCGAACCAAAATCTCTGGTGGGCATGTCGGTAGTGAAATCCGGCACCATATTTAAACTTTTTTACAGAGGTGAAAAATCTGGCAAAGTAAAAGTTTCGATCTTCGACGCAAAGGGCAAAATGGTATGGAATGAAACCTTGAGAAATACTGAGAACTTCATGCGTCCTTATAATTTCTCTTCTTTACCCGCAGGTGATTATACGATTGAAATATCCGATGAGCAAGGCAAGCATGTTGAAAGGATTATCCATTCTTTCGCCACTAAACGAACCCTGGTGCGCCTGACAACGGTTAGTGCAAAAGACCACAAATACTTGCTAAGTGTTCCGAATCATGGTCCCGGCGCATTAACTGTAAAGATCTATAACGACGCGGAAACTTTGATCTATCACAAAGTTGAATCTGTAAAAGGTGATTTTGGTAAAATATACAACCTAAGCCGTGTGAAAGGTGCATGCACTTTTGAAATCACAGATAAGACTGGAAAGAGCAATAACCTTATAGCCAATAAGTAAGCCCCGGAGCAATGGTTTGCAGGTCTACCACAGAGGTGTCCTGCAAACGTTCTCTTTTTTTGAAACGTGCATCACTCCATTTTTGTACATAAAAATTTAACAAACTTTTCCATTTCATCTTTTAAATTAGCGCAATCGATATTTCGATCAATAAGTGAAGTTTACTTACAAATGACGGCCTCGTAGTATACCCCTACCGTATATTTGAGGGTAAACAAAAAAATGATGAAAATAAAAACACTATTCTTCGCAATGATTCTTGCAGTAAGTACCGTAGGTATTGCTGTCGGAAATGATTCTCCCGGAATGGCAGTAGTCTCTCATAAAGGTTCTGCCGTGTTCAAAGTTATTTATAGAGGTGCTACCGCAGGAAGGGTTAAGTTGAACATCTTCAATAAAGGTGGAAAATTAATTCTTACCGAAACCATCAACGGGATGAACGGCTTTATCTATCCCTTGAATTTCAAAGGCCTTCCATCCGGAAACTACACCATTGAACTGGTGGATGGCGCGGGAAAACAACATGAGAAGATTTTCTATCAGCCTGTGAATGAAATAAAGAGTATTCATATCAGCAGGCTGAAAAAAGAGACTGGAAAATTTCTTTTGTCTATCAGTAATTCACAAAACGAAAGTATCCGTTTAAAGATTTTTGATAGAAACGAATTGGTTCACACGGAGAGTATGATTATCACTGGTAATTTTGCTCAGGTGTATAAAATCAATAATCCCTATAGCGTCTATACTTTCGAGGTTTCCGACTCAGAGGGGAATCAAAAGTCTTTTTCTTTCTGATTTACATTCTTTATAATGATTGAAGGCCCCTTCCATGAAGGGGCTTTTTTCACATAAAATAGTTGATGCCCATCTTTCGCGTAAATGCTTAGGGTTGTAGTAAAGATTTATTAACAGGTTACTGGCGCGGAAGTTATTTCTGTGCCCTTAAAAACTTCAGTACGAGGTATAATCTTTAGCGGGTACTTAGTTTCCGTTGTCCACTTGTAGGAATGAGGCAGCCACAATAATTTTAGGGAAGCTTAATTTCAAAAGAAGATGCTAACAGGGGTGGACGGAAGAAGCTTAGGCTTTTGGTAAAGATAACACTGGGCAATCGCGGCTACATGTAAGGGAAAGCGAGGATAAAAAGTTATATTTGTGAGAAGACGATACCTCACCTGCTTTAAATCTTAATTGTCAATTCGTTACAAGAACTTCAGGAACGCGGGGCACAAATAGGGCACGAAATGTTTGTAAGTCGTTGGTGCTATTTGTGTTTCCGTTGTGCATCTTGCCCCAAGTCAATAAGTTTTGTGTACGAATTGTTAAGCATCCTTAACCGATCATCATAATGAGATTTGTAAAGTGCCTTAACTTCATCAGTTAAGTAGGAACGGCTTATCAAGCCCTTTGTATCCTTACTTTCAGTCCTATATTTATCCAGGATCTTCCGGGCACGGCTCTCCATCATCCCGATTTTTATTCCAAACTCATAAAAGTCATCATATGCATAAAACCCAAGCACCTTGAAACTTTCAGTATCATAGCCACTGGAGAACAAGCCATCGGATAATGCAAAAAATGAGTCAGATGGAATATGTATTCGAGTGTTTATCATGTCGTATGCCGGGCTTAGCACATAATCACCGCTTGGTGTTTGTGAAAGGGAGAAGTTCTTTAGATGTGCATCACCATTGCTGAACAAATAATTGAATACTACACGTTCGAAATATTTTTCTATCTCCACGGCATAGGCAGCCATGTGCGTCTTCATGATCCGTGCGATGTCCTCGTAACTACCGTGATTCTTGTAGTTTTCGCTGTCTTTTTCTTTTGCCATTCCGGATAATGAAGCGAAATCCTCCTGGGCGACTTTTTTGCCATCGTCATTGTAATCAAATCGCTTTGTGATATACGCGGGCTCTCCATTCTTAAAAAAAATGAGTGCACAATGGGCGGTATCCATGCCAAAGACCTGCTTTGCTATCTGCATGGTCAAGTGTTCGTTGGCTGGCAACTCCTCCGCCTTTCCAAATGGTGGCCGGATCGGAATAGGTTTCAGAATGTATTGCCCGCTTTCCCCTTCTTCCGTGAGCCTAAGCTTGTTCCTCTCGAGCACCAAGGATTGCTTGAATTGAGCCCCGCTGATAGAAAGAGTTTTACTGTTCTGCCTGAATCTTTCCGCAACTTCTTCATTGATGTCCGGAGCGTCGAAGTCAAGTACGTGACTTACTTTCTTTCCAATGAACATATTTCGCAACGCCGAAGGACTATAGGTATTGAATCCATCAGCCAGCGTACTGGGGCAATATTTTAAATCAGAGGGATTCATGATTGTTGGATCAGCTTTACGGTGACTGCCCCGATGGTATCGCTGGAGGCAGTTGCAGCCAGTAAACTCAAAATATCTCTTTCATCAATTTTCAGGTACCTGCTTTGTATGGCAAGGTTGGCACCTTCGGCGACCATATTGCTGAAAAAAGGAAATATGTGTTCACTGCGATATTCCTGTTGAGTCTTCGGAAGAGTAAGGCTGATCGCGGATTTGCTGCTGTCATTAAAATACGCGTCGTCGTAGCGGAATAAATAGCTGTTGCGGTTCTCCTCTGTGAGGATACCAGCAAGAATTCCATTGCGGTATACTTCTGCTTTTCTCATTTACCAATCACTTCTTTTTCACAACTAATTTCAATTCCATACCCAATACCTCAGCCAGTTTATTAAGTACCTCCAGTGTCGGATTTCCTTGTCCCCTTTCGAGCTTGTACAAGGTATTGGTGCTTACTCCTGCCAACTCTGCCAGGTGGGGTTGAGTTACCCTTAACTCCTTTCTGCGTTCCCGAATGGCGATACCTATAGGGTTTTCTGACATTATACTGTGATTTTAAGCAAAAATACGCGTGAAATTCGTGTTTTGCAAGGATAATCACATCATAATGTGATTATCAGGTTATTTTACAGCCTAGAGGGGTAAACTTGATGTGGAATCACATTATAATATCATTCCGGGACCTAAATAGCCAGGCTACGGCAAATCCGTTTCCGTTGTTATAAATAACAATTTTCAGAAATAAACCAGAGCACACGGTGGAGTAACGGACGAACTGCATCGGACCAATAAGAGAATACTCAGATACGAGCGGATTGTGAAGAAGCTTAAAAACCTCAAAAGTATTTTCAGCAGGAATTTACGAAATTTTATCAGGCAGATTAATCATTTTCTTTTTAAGAATCTGGACCATACTCACAGTAATATTAGTTTCAACTTAAATCAATCAGTTATGAATAAATGAAATTGTTAACAGTAGAAGGCCGCTTCAGAAGTGACCCTGTCTTAGCCCCCTAATAAGCTGCACAAATTCTGAAAAACAGATTTGTACAACTAAATTAGGGAAAGATGACAAAAAGGAAGAGGAGGAAGACAAATCAAAAACTTAAGAACCTTCCATTGTACCAGCCCTTAGCAATGTGTTTGCCAGCTTGGGGGATGTGGAAATATTAAGTTTGTTTTCTTAATTTCGTTTTGTCACGTAGACGAGGTGCGCCTTTATAGAACCTAAATCCTGATAAACAAGCGTTATAGCCATATCTTAACCAACTCAGATAACATGAAAAAAATTTTTCAAATATTAGCCTTCGCATGCCTGTACATCAATGCTTCTTGCCAGAATGTGTTTGTGGCGGCTGACCATACCGACGAAAATCTCTTTACGAATAATATTGAAGGGCCGGCCTTTGATGAAAAAGGAAATTTGTACGTGGTTAATTTTGGGAAGGACGGGACTGTGGGCCTTGTAAAGCCTGACGGGAAAGCTGAATTGTTTCTTACACTTCCTGAAGGGAGTACGGCCAACAGTGTTAAATTCGATAGCAAGGGTTACATGTATCTCGCCGACTATACCGGTCATAATGTGCTAAAAGTGGATATGAAGTCAAAGGCTGTCAGCGTGTATGTTCACCATGATAAGTTCAATCAGCCCAACGACATAATTGTCTATAAAAAGGACAGGTTTTTTGCCTCAGACCCTGACTGGAAAGCGGGTACCGGACAGTTATGGAGAATTGATGGAGAGGGGATGGCTGTTTTATTGACTGACCAGATGGGTACCACCAATGGGATAGCGTTAAGTCCGGATGAAAAAATCCTGTACGTAAACGAAAGTGTTCAAAGGAAAATCTGGGCTTTTGATGTGGATGATTCCGGAAACCTTTCCAACAAAAGACTTTTCGCGGAATTTTCTGATTTTGGTTTCGACGGAATGGCTTGCGATAACAAAGGAAACGTATATGTCACCCGCTATGGCAAAGGTACGATTGCCATTTTATCTCCGGAAGGAAAAGTGGTCAGAGAGGTAATGTTAAAAGGCAAGCGATGCAGTAATCTTGTCTTTGGTGGTAAAAACGGAAAAACGGTTTATGTTACGATGCAAGACAGAAAAGGGCTGGAAAAATTTGTGGCAGAAAATGCTGGAAAGGGAATGAAATAAGTTTCAAGTTTCAAGTCACTGCTGTCCGGTAAAAATATTCACGTCTGGCGTTCTGCGCGTCAACTTTACTCCGCATCAAGGTTCAATGATCGTGTGCCAAATGAAGTGAAGCCCTGGTCGAGGGCTCCTATGGCACACATTTTCAGTTGACCTTGGACCCCGGTTGAAACCCGGGGGTTACAAAATATTCCACCGCTGCGGGCCCCTACGGGGTTCCGTGATTTCGATGGAAGTTGGTAGGTGGTTGGACTTAAAAGCTACGTTGAACTTCAAACTTGAACAATTTGAAACTTAAAACTTGAAACTGTTTCAAGTTTTAATGGCTAATGCGAAATCGGGAAAATTAACTTTAAGCTTCCTCCTCAATTTTATGAACTTACTGCTGCCGAAGTACAAGATCCCGATAAAGATCCACAGCAATTAATATTGCGATACGTTTCACCATACGAAGATTCGCAATACCTTAAGCCTCAACTATTGATTGAAGTCAGTTCCAGATCACTAAAGAAACCTTGGAGCCATCGCCCCATCCAATCATTTATTGGAGCCAGTATTCCGGATCAAAACTTTTCTGATAAACCTTCCAATATTGCTACAGTAGAACCAAGGCGCACCTTCCTTGAAAAGGCATTTCTTCTACATGAAGAATTTTTAAAAGGCCCGGAAAAGATCAAAGGAGATAGAATGTCGCGCCATCTTTACGACCTGGAAAAATTAATGGATTCTGATCATGGATTGGCCGCGCTTGAAAATACTTGTCTTTACAAAACAGTCGTTCTGCACCGGTCGATTTATAATCGACAATCACATGTTGATTGCTCCACACATGATCCTAAGGTCATAATTTTATACCTCCTAAAAATGTAATTGAATCATGGGGTAAAGACTATAAAACTATAGAAGAGACTATGATATATGGAGAAGCTCTTTCCTTTGAAAAACTCATGGAGCGAATGCAAGAATTGCTTACACGTTTTAGAAAACTAAATCACCAATGAGTTTGTAGCCAATGAAAAGCACCTTCACCAATATCATCAAATCAAATTCCTTTGTTGAGGGCACTGTTTCATTTAAATTGTTACGAGCAAGAAATTTATCACTTATCATAACTTTTCTTTATCGGGAGTATAAAACCAACCAACAAATTACCGTCCCATATCAACAACTAATCCAGCGCTTGGGTGACTTTTTAGAAGAGATTAACTATGCTGAAGAAGACGAGGAAATCCGGCCAGGAAGAATTATTCTTGACTATGATGAGAAGGCTAAGCTCTACATTGATAAATGGATTGATGTTAACTACTTAAGAGATGTTGTTGATGAAGGTACAAACGAGCCTTACGTGCTGCTATCAAAACACAGAGAAGGTCTTTCAGGTTTTTGAATTACTGAGCGAAAAGGATTTTGTAGGAACGGAATCAAAGTTCAAGGATATATTTAAGGGCATCTCTAATAACCCGTTTTTAAAATAATATTTATTTAGGTTAATATTTTATAAAAACTTTCGTGATTCACTCTATATCACCTCTTCTCCCAGGTTTTTTTCCCTTGTTGGGGCATCATTCGCTCCGATTGGAGCCACTACGCCCTTGGTAGACATATCTTGAGTTGTGTTAAGCGAAATAATTGTAAGCGATGTTCATCAACCCTATGGCGACTTCGAGCGGGTCGTTTTGCTTACTGATTTTTTCTAATCGAAACTGCTCGTCAAATAATCCTCGCGTTGTGCTGCTCATTTATTTTTTCTTTTATTCAAAGATAACCACACATAATTTATTTTTGTAGCTTTATCCAGGGTTTTTAGAGATGACCATAAATGGTTTTGCAACGACTATGGTATAACCTTATTCGAAAATGACACCATCAGAAATAATAGAAAAGACCTTATCTCTCACCTGACTGGAATCAGGATTTTTTTAAAAATCTTCCAGCACGTCTATCGGAGGATAATTTGGAGAAAAGCTGCAAACACAAAGTAGCCAGAACTGGAATTAACACATGAGGAACATCACATCACCTTTGATTTTGTTGCCATCAAGCTCAGTGGCAGTGGTAAAATTTATTACCGGCATTTATTGGAAGGATATGACGCTGAATGGACACCCTCACAAACAGTAAATTCTGTAACCTATACGAATCTTGATCCTGGTGAATATATTTTAAAAATTCAGGCAACTGATGATTTAGGTTTATAGGTGGATCCCATCACCAGGTATTCATTTACCATAACACCTCCCTACTGGAAGCGAACCTGGTTTTATCTTTTGCAGATTGTGAGCGTAATAACCCTTTTTATTCTTACCTATTTTATTGGCAAAAAAGGTATGGCTACTAAGCGTTATGTACTTCGTTTAATGCTATTCTCCAGCTTTTTTATTACCCTGGAATATGTAGAGAATTTTATAGATCCCCTCGTGTCAGGATTTTTTGGAGGAGCCCCATATTCAGGTTCTTTCTTAATTTTCTACTGGCATTACTATTACTGCCTGTAGAATCCCTTATCACCCATTGGTTAACGGATGACGAAAAAAAATGCCAGTAAATTCTTCTTCCCCTATCGTGTCATTAACGGAAGAACCTGCCCCCCTGGAAGAGGAGAAAGTTGAAGAATAGGAGTGTTTTTCCAAGAAGTCTTTTTTTTCGTTAGTCTGGTTAAGCTAGAATCTCCATCAGAGACGTTTTGAAACCGAATGGAGGAAAATGCTTTCTGACTGTTACAAAAACAGCTCCCAAATACTATACGAAATTTGAACATGAGCAATGCCGTTCCATTCTCAAGAAAAAGTACCTGCCTAAAAAAACTTACGGATAGCGTAAAAAAATCGCCGCTTATTGAAGATTAAATAAAATTACCCTATATTATCAGGACATATCTTGTCTGGAAAATATAATGAAAAAACCGCTTTTATTATTGATTACTTTGGTGGGACTATTCTCCATCCATACCGTTGGCCAGTCCCAGAAACAAATCACAACTGACAAGCTACCACCTCATCCCAGAATATTGCTTTTAAAGGATGAAGAAAAATATATTAGTAAAAGTATTTCGGGCAATGATGCGGTGTGGCGTAGGATGCATGAAGCCATTTTGAATGAATGTGAGGTGATCATTGGCTTACCCGTTCTTGAACGCATTCAGATAGGACGTCGTCTTCTGGATAAATCCAGGGAATGTATTCGCAGGGTTTTTTATCTATCCTATGCATGGAGAATGACCCGTGAAGAAAAATACTTTAGCCGCGCGGAAAAGGAAATGCTCGCTATTTCAAATTTCAGCGATTGGAATCCCACTCATTTTCTGGATGTTGCCGAAATGACCATGGGCATGGCGATTGGGTACGATTGGCTAAATGGAAAATTTTCGGACGAATCGAAAAAAATCATTAAAGATGCAATTTTAAAAAAGGGATTGGAGCCATCGTTTAATGAAAGTTACAACAGCTTTCTGAAGGCCACCCATAACTGGAATCAGGTTTGTAACGCAGGAATGACCTATGGGGCTTTGGCTATAGCTGAGGATTATCCAGTGCTTGCAAACCAAATAATTAACAGGGCATTAAAATCAATTCCACTACCGATGGAGGATTATAAACCCGACGGCGCTTATCCCGAGGGGTATGGTTACTGGGGATACGGAACTTCATTCAATGTCATGTTTTTAAGCGCAATTGAGAAGGCTTTCTCTTCTGATTTTGGATTGTCAGCAATACCCGGCTTTCTGAAGACAGCGGGGTTCATGGAAAACATGACTGGTGCCACGGGCCTTTGCTTTAACTGGGGTGACGCTGGTTTGGGTGGAAGTTTGAGCCCGGCGATGTTTTGGCTGGCACAAAAGAATAATGATCCGTCACTTTTATGGGTCGAAAAAAAATATCTCCAGCAAAATGATTTTTCGAAATTTACCAGCAACAGATTATTACCAGCCATTATGATTTGGGGGAAGGACCTTGCCTTAGAGAAAGTGACTGAACCTACTTCAAAATTTTGGATGGGTCAGGGTGCGAATCCGGTTTGTATGATGCGGACTTCGTGGAGTGATCCGAATGCGATCTATCTTGGATTCAAAGCCGGGTCAGCTTCTGTCAATCATGGGCATATGGATATTGGGTCCTTTATCATGGAATCGGATGGTGTGCGGTGGGCTTCAGATTTCGGTATGCAGGAGTATGAATCACTTGAATCAAAAGGCATTAAGCTTTTTGGACGCACCCAGGATGCCCAACGCTGGAGTGTGTTTCGCTTAAATAATTATGTGCACAATACGCTTACGGTTAACCATCGGCTGCAACTGGTGAAAGGCTATGCTAAAATTGACCGGTATTCAGACAGATCAGATTTTTCTTATGCGATTTCTGATTTATCATCCGTGTACGAAAATCAGCTCGCGGTAATTAAAAGAGGTGTGGGAATAGTGAATGAAAAATATGTTATAGTACAAGATGAACTAACAGCATTGGATACACTCACGATGGTGCGTTGGACTATGTTAACACAAGCTGATGTGGCTATCACGGGGAATAATACGGCTACTCTGACAAAAAATGGAAAACAACTTTTTTTGCAGGTTGATGCGCCTGCCCGAATCAATTTAAAAACATGGAATACAGATCCGGCCACAGATTACGATGCTCCTAATCCCGGGACAACGTTGGTCGGTTTCGAAATTCAGGTACCCCCAAAGAAAAAGGAAACCATCACCGTAAAACTTATTCCCCAGGGGAAAGAAAAAAATGCAATAGAGAAAATCAAAGACCTTCAAAACTGGCCACAATGAATTTGAGGTTTCTAGCATTGGTTTTTTGTTTTTTTGGAATGGTTTTACTTTCTAAGCTCTCTGCACAAGATTCTGTCAATAGAAATAATCAATCAGTAGAAGGTTACAAAGGTATATGGTTTACGTTAAATCAATTCTCAGCCTACGGCGACAAATACTCCGGAGGTTTGGGCACATATACAGCGCACCATATTCCGATGGCGATTTATGCGCCTGCAGTACACAAAACTTTTTTTGTTTATGGCGGTACAACCCATCCAAAAGAGAAATATCTCCTTTGCATGATCGGGAGTTTTGACCATGCTAATAATACTGTATCAAGGCCTGTCATTGTGCATGACAAAGGGGGTGTGGATGATCCGCATGATAATCCAAGTCTCTTACTGGATCAGCAAGGTTATTTATGGGTCTTTGTGAGCGGAAGAAATACCCGCAGAATGGGTTATAAATACAAAAGTTCTCAACCTTACGATATTTCCTCTTTTAAACAAATCACCGAAGAGGTAATGACCTATCCTCAGCCATGGTTTATTAAGGATCAGGGATATTTTCATTTTTTTACTAAATATACCGGAGTACGGGAATTGTACTTTGAAACAAGCCAGGATGGAATAACATGGACGGATGACCGCAAGCTGGCTGGAATAAAAAAACCAACCTATGCAAAAAGTGGTCACTACCAGGTAAGTAACCAAACAGGAAATAAAATTGTCACTTTCTTTAACTGGCATCCCAATGGAAACGTGGATAAGCGCACCAATGTTTATTATGTGCAGACTTTGGATTTTGGAAAGACTTTTGAAACCGCTGACGGAAAAAAGTTGGCGTTGCCGATAGAAGAAATAGCATCACCTGCCCGTATCATGGATTATGAAGCACTTCAAACCAATGTCTATCTCTGCGATGTTGATTTTGATCAAGAGGGAAATCCGGTTTGTTTATATGTGACCAGCAAAGGACATGAGCCAGGTCCGCAAAATGGTACACGTGAATGGCATATTTTGAATTACGATGGAAAGGAATGGCAGGACCGCATTGTTTGTAAATCAGATCATAATTATGATATGGGGAGCCTTTTTATGAGTGGAAACACATGGAGAATTGTTGCACCTACAGACAACGGACCTCAGGTTCACGGTTCAGGAGGTGAGGTCGTGATGTGGGAAAGTATTGATTGCGGATTAACATGGAGTCGGTTTAAACAGTTGACGGCTAAGAGCGAAAGAAATCACAATTATATCAGAAGGGTGGTGAATGGAAAATCTCCTTTTTTGTATTTCTGGGCTGATGGTGATCCGAATACTTTCAGCCCTTCCTATCTTTATATGGGGGATGAAAAAGGGCTTGTATGGCAATTTCCTTATTTGATGGAAGGAGAGGAGCAGAAACTTGAGAAGGTAGATGTGAAGTAAAGCACCTCCCATTGAAACCGTTATCCTGGGAAAACAATCGCTATTTTTTGAAATCGTCATCCTGAGTGGGGGTTGATAGCGCTTAGGCAAAGGCGAAGGATCTCGTCAACGCCAGGGAAGGTAAAGGTATTGGACGCCTCCCCTTGAAACCGTTATCCAGTCAAAGGAACTCTTACGGAGAGCGAGGGTTTGCGTGGTGCGGGTGCAAAAGCTGCCTATACTACAGCTTACGGGGCCGATTGGTCTGGTCTTCGCCAGCGAAGTCTTAAAAATACCAATGAAAAAGAAGAATAAACCAACATGGCCATGAAAAAAATTTTACTGGTACTCGTAATTTGCCTTGCAGGCAATTCGCTGTACGCACAGCAACAAAACCTTCTGAGCGGAAAATATTCATCTGAAGAATTAAAACAACTCCTGATCTCCCAGGCGGAATGGAGGCCTTTTCCCAGGCTGGATGATCGTGAAGGATGGTCCAAAGCAGATCCGGCCATGATGAAATCCATTTTGGCCAAAGCGGAATCTTTTTTGGATTATGACTGGCCCTATATTCCCGCTACAAAATCCTTACTAATAGAACGTACCGGCGACCGGAATGAATACCAGGATATGAGTTTTAAGAAGCGCGAGGTTCTCGGAACAATGTTGATTGCCGAAATTTTTGAGAATAAAGGACGTTTCGTTGATCCGATTATCAATGGCGTTTGGTCTGTTTGTGAAGAATCTTTCTGGGGAGTGCCCGCACATTTACCTAAAACCAAAGCTTATTCCGGCCTCATGGACACTTCAGAGCCTTTTGTTGATCTGTTTGCGGCAGAAACCGCTACCGTTCTGGCCTGGGTCGATTATTTTTTAGGCGAAAAACTGGATTCAATTTCCCCTCAGATCAGGAAACGGATTTATAATGAAACTCATTTCAGGATCTTTGAGCCATTGATGACTAAGCATCATGGTTGGATGAGTTCAAATGCCAATGGCAGGCGCCCAAATAACTGGAATCCCTGGATATGCTCCAATTGGTTAAATTCAGTTTTATTGCTGGAAAAAGATGATATACAGCGTAGCGAGACCGTGGCAAAGATTTTAACGGTGCTCGATAATTTTTTAAATCCGCATCCGCTGGATGGAGGATGTGATGAGGGACCCGGTTATTGGGGAGCAGCAGCCGCCTCGTTGTATGACAATATTTCATTGCTTAACCTGGCAACTACCCACGCCTTTGACGATGTATATAACGATGAAAAGATACGCAACATGGCTAAGTTTATCTACCGCGCTCAAATTAGTGAGAAATATTTTCTGAATTTTGCGGATGCTGATCCGCAGCCAAAGATGGCCGCGAATATGATTTACCGGTTCGGCAAAGACATCCGCGATGAAGATATGATGAAGTTTGGCGCTTTTTACAGAGAACCTTTAAATGCGGAAATAAGCAGAAGCCATTATTTCAGAAACTTTTTTGCGCTGTTTATTCAGGATGAATTTAAAAATGCAGCGCAGGGTTTGCCATTACCCCAGGATGTATGGCTTCCTGACCTTCAGGTAATGATCGCCCGCGACAAGCAAGGCAGTACGGATGGTTTTTTTGTTGCTGCCAAAGGTGGACACAATGACGAAAGCCACAACCACAATGATATTGGAAATTACGTAGTGTATTATGATGGCCTGCCTTTGTTAATTGACGTGGGCCGGGGTACCTACACCCGAAAAACATTTAGTGACCAGCGTTACGAAATTTGGTACAACCGCTCTGATTATCATAACGTACCCACGATCAATGGAAAAACCCAACTACCAGGAAGTCAATACCAGGCTGCCAATGTAACCTACTCAAAAAATAATTCGTATGCTCAGCTTACACTGGATATTTCAAAATCTTATCCGGAAGACGCAGGTATTAATACCTGGAAAAGAAATATCCGTTTGAACAGGGGTAAAAATGTTCAGGTAATGGATGTGACTGATTTAAAAACTATTGAAGCGATTAGCCAGCACCTGATGACCTGTTACCCATCAGCGGTAATTAAACCGGGGGAAGTATTAATTCACTATAAGGGAAAGGGTGGGAAAGGAAGGGATTTCATTGTTAAATACGACCCAAAAAAATTGGAAGCCACTGTTGAAAAGATCAAACTTGTCGCCATGGAAGATCAGGGTATTTTGAGTAAGTGGGGTGACAATATTTACCGTATTAATTTTAATGCTATAGATCCGGGAAAAATCAGCCAATATACATTTGAGGTTTTAAACAAAGGGAAATAGGTAAGCAAGGACTTATTAAAGGTTAGAAGATGCTACCGAGGCGTATGCCTAGAAATTTAAATTGGGGTAACAAAGGAGTAACAGAAACACCCTAAAAAGGCAGTAAAACGCCTAAACAGACCTTGCATGAAACCTATAAAAAATGAGAAAATTTAGAAGCTATAAAGATTTATTTAGGTTGGGTGAGATTTTCCCTATTTCCTAATCCCTGCTTTGGTCAATTAACTGCAATCGGTTCACAATGGTTTGAGGTTCGAGGATCGTTCCGGGAGAGAGTACGGCGTTGGCTCCGATTTTGCAATCGTCGGCTATTAACGCGCCGAATTTTTCCAATCCTGTACGAATACGTTCACCGTTAAGGAAGGCAAAAATGCTTTTATCTTTACGCTCATTATAGTGGTTAGCTACCACCGCCCCGGCTTCCATATTCACATGGGAACCCACCAGGCTATCGCCCACAAAGTTGAAATGGCCAAAAGCTGAATAGGAAAAGATCAGGCTAGACTTCACTTCACAACCCGGCCCAATGGAAACATATTCATCCAGGAAAATACCACCCCGGAAATAGGCATGTGGGCCAATAAAACAATGGGCCGAAATGATGATGGGTCCCTTCAAAGTTGCATGACTGTCTACTGTCGCTGTTTTGTGGATGGCAGTATCGTTGGAAATAGTATAATCACTATCCAACGTTTGGATTTTGTCCAGAATAATTTGCTGGATGTTTTTTACAGCATACCAGGGTTCTTTACCACCCAGAGCGTTAAAGGTCTGATCGTATCTTTTAATGTAATCACTGAGTCTGATCATTGTTCGTAAAGTTCAATGGGAAGTCCATCGGGGTCAGCGAAAAAAGTAAATCGTTTGCCAGTAAACTCATCCACACGAATAGGCTCCATCACCACTCCTTTTTTTATCAATTCAACGGAAGCACTTTCGACATTGCCTACCGTAAAGGCCAGGTGTCTCAGCCCACAAGCCTCCGGTCGTGATACACGTTCAGGAGGCGCGGGGAACGAAAACAATTCAATCACATATTGGTCGTTAAGGGTTAAATCCAGTTTCCACGATTTCCTTTCCGTTCTGTAATGTTCCGAAAGTATTGACAATCCAAGCACCTCAGTGTAAAATTTTTTTGAAGCCTCATAATCAGAACAGATAATGGCGATGTGGTGGATAGCATGCAAAGCAGTCATAAATAGCTGGCGAATTTATTTTCAATTTCATAATTTTAATCACATCTTAAAACTATGGATGTTTTATGGATCATTTTAGGGGTCGTGTTGATGCTTATTGGACTGGCCGGGTGTATATTGCCTTTTCTTCCTGGTCCGCCCCTGTGTTATGCAGCGCTTTTAATTCAACAGCTTCAAACCATAGCACCCTATTCCAATAAATTATTGATTTCCTGGGCGATCATCACGGTGATGGTAACAGGTCTTGATTATGTAATCCCTGTCTACGGAACAAAGAAATTCGGAGGTACCAGGTACGGAATGTGGGGCTGTGCGATCGGCCTGGTGGCGGGACTGTGGTTAGGTCCTGTGGGACTGATCATTGGGCCTTTCCTCGGAGCGTTTATCGGGGAATTGATAGGAAATGCTGATTCTGAGCGTGCTTTTCATGCGGCGCTCGGGTCTTTTGCCGGCTTTGTATTGGGAACGCTTTTAAAATTAGTGGCCTGTTTTGTAATGGGTTGGCACTTTATGCGGGCTTTCTGATGCAAAAGCTCCGATTCCACGGTAATTATCCTTATTTTCTGAAATATTTACTTTTACTTGGCACAATTTAAAAATCTTCAAAATGAAAAAAATTCTTGTACCTACTGATTTTTCCAAACCTGCACAGATTGCCATTGATGTCGCTGCAGACATTGCCAAAAAGGCGAATGCCGAACTTATTTTACTGCACGTTATTGAGGAGGCATCAGGAAGTTCATTTAATATTACCGGGGAGGTGACAACAAGCGGAGGATGGGAGGATAAACTTTTTACAATGAAGCTCATTGAACGCAGTAAAAAACAAATGGCGACACTGGTCGATGGGCTTACCGCATCAGGGTTGAAAATAAAAAACGAACTCCGCATGGGAACCGCCTTTCACGGAATTCGCGATATCATCACCGAACACAAAGTGGACCTTGTTGTAATGGGTACAGCGGGGCATACCAAACTTGAGGATATGATCATTGGATCTAACACCGAAAAGATTGTCAGGTATTCAAAATGTCCCGTTTTAACAGTGCATAAAAAACCGCTTACGACGGAATTTAAAAATATTGTTTATGCTACTTCCATGAGCGAGGAGGAGGAAGTGTTTTCACGGATCGTGCGGACGACACAGCAAATGTATGACTCTACCGTTCACCTGGTAAGAATTAATACGCCTTCTAATTTTCAGCGCGATGCTGTAGTTAAAAAGTACATGCAGGATTTTGCAAAAAAACTTCAGCTTAAAAATTTCACGATCAATATCTTTAATGATCTCACAGAAGAGGAAGGAATCATTTATTTTGCTGAAAGTATAAGCGCTGATCTGATCGCGATGACTACCCATGGACGCACCGGCTTTGCCCATGTTCTGGCGGGAAGTATTGCCGAAGACGTGGTATCTCATTCCAAACGTCCTGTGCTGACGTTTGTTACTAAGGGTAAATAGCAATCTATTTTTCCTTTATCACATGAAGGGAAATAATTGAGGCAAGCCATGAAAACGACAAACCAATTTTATGGCAATGCCGGCTTCATCCCTGGTATTGTATTACAACCTTTTGTGACGGTATGCCCTCAGGATAGCTGCTGGCTGTCTGACGGGCATACTATTCCGGACGACATTTCTTTTAAGAAGTGAAAGACTTTTACGCCATATTGGGTGTATCGTCTTCAGCGTCAGAAGCTGAAATAAAAAAAGCTTTCAGGAAGCTTGCTGTTCAATATCATCCCGACAAAAACCCCGCACCTGATTCAAAACATCTTTTTCAGGAAATTAACGAAGCATATGATGTGATAGGTGACAGGCAAAAACGCGCGTTGTATGACCTGCGCCTGGCGAATCCATTTGCCGAAATTCTAAACCAGCAGGAACCGCCTAAACATCGCGACCCAGCTTATCGAAGAAAAGGTCCGGTACACGCGGGTAAAAAAGAACCGCCTGCAACCTATGTATTAATGCGGGACAACCTGAAGTATTTCATGTGGGTAAGTCGGATTGGCTTGCTGGCAAGCGCTTTATTTTTCATCGATTATGTTTTGCCTTACCGGCAAGCAGAGGAGAAAATCCAACAGATGTATGATGTTACGGTAAGAAATAGAGTCTCGTATTCTATTATCGTGACAGAATCGGGCCGAAAAATCAAACTCTATGAGAAAGCATCCATCTTCGCCGATGAACCCAGGATAAAATTCATTTTTACGATGCTCTATGGTACCACGATCTCTGTTTCCAATACTTCGGAAACTTACCGTGTTGAAGTGGCCTATATGTATGGTTCGTTAATATTTTTTCCGATCTTTCTTTTTGTAAATTCATTCATGGCCATCTTGTTAAGAAAGCGGGTGGAATTGAGTTTTAATCTTAATATAGTTGGGATTGTATTATTGATTATCAATCTGGTATTTATCTGATATGGCAAAGAAAAACGACTGGAAGAAACGCGATGGGGTGGTCTATTCAACAGAATCAGACTTTTCTTATTCCTATCAGCAATCGAACGAAGCGAACACCCTACCGCCCCAGCAGCAAAATCTCAAAGTACTCCTGGATAAAAGTGGCCGCGCCGGTAAGCAAGTTACGCTTGTGAATGGTTTTGTGGGTACTACGCAGGACCTGGATAATCTGGGTAAATTATTAAAATCCAAATGCGGGGTAGGTGGATCAGTGAAAGATGGCGAGATTCTCATTCAGGGAGATCTGCGGGAAAAAATACTGGATGTATTAAAACGCGAAGGCTACAAGGCAAGATAACAGTTATCTCATTTATCTGATTAATTTACGCAGCACGCTAAGTGAATGCGAATGCTACCGATTATGCTATGGGCTTTTGAATGATGGATGTTAAACCTTTCATCAAAGCAAAAAGGTTGGACCAGTAATAAATAGTTTTTATTTTTTTTTAACGACCTCCGATTACTTTGGAGGTTTTTTATTATTTTACATGCGTGACTACCGATCAGCGATTTAAAAGACTTCAGGATCTTCGTGTCCGTCGAATTAATATTGCCCGTGCTATTAAGGATACTTTTCTTATTTCATTAGGAGTCTTGTCTGCCGCCTTTGGCTTAAAAGCCTTTCTCCTTCCAAACGGTTTTTTGGACGGAGGTGCAGTGGGTATTTCGTTACTGATCAACGCCCTTACGCAAATTGACCTGTCTTATCTGATTATTCTGATCAATATCCCTTTTATACTGATAGGGTATACGCAGGTTTCCAAAATTTTTGCTGTTAAAACGTTGGTAGCCATCGTTGCGCTGGCCATTTGTATAGCCTTGATTGACTTTCCCCTGGTAACCCACGACAAGTTGTTGATTTCCTTTTTTGGAGGGTTTTTTCTCGGCCTCGGCATCGGACTATCTATACGCGGTGGAAGTGTGCTGGATGGAACTGAAGTACTGGCTATTTACACTAGTCGGAATACCGCCTTAACAGTTGGCGATTTTATATTGGGATTGAACATTGTTATTTTTGGTGTTGCCGCCTACTTACTGGATATCGAAACGGCCTTATATGCTATCCTTACCTATCTGGTAGCTTCTAAAATTGTTGATTTTGTCGTTCATGGTATTGAAGAATATACCAGTGTCATTATTGTATCACAGAAAAGTGAGCTTATTAAAATGGCAATCATTGAAAAAATGGGCCGGGGTGTTACCGTCCTTAAGGGAAAAAGTGGATTTGGTAAACAAGGCCACCGTGAAACCGATACAGATATTTTGTACACGGTAATAACCCGGCTCGAACTCCAGAAATTAAAAACAGAAATTGCTAAAATCGATGAGGAAGCCTTTGTTGTCGAGAATAGCGTCAATGATATTAAAGGCGGAATGATTAAGAAACGACCGCTTACACCTTAGGGCAGGGGATGGAGGGTATAGGGATATAGGCAGATAGGGTTATAGAGGATGCGGGAAAATGGATTTACGGAAGAAAGCTTAAAAGGTGGAAACATGCCTAAAATTTTTGGCCTTGCATTTTTTCTCGCCTTGATTGCAGCCATCAATCTCGCCATGTTTCTGGGTCCCGAAGATGAACCTGCAATGGGCGCCCTCTGGGGATTTGCAGCGAGGTTTGGATGGGTAGCCACGTTTGTAGGCACGCATTATCTTTTTGAAAGGAAATCCTTCACCTTGTTTCTTATTAACGCTGGCTACAGCGTTGTTGCCCTCACGGTTATGGGCGTTATTCTGGCTGCCTGGAAATGACAACCTCTTTCGAAAAGCTGCTGATTCCCGGTTTCAGCAGCTTCCTTTTATATTAGGATTCAGCCGCACGTGCTTTGTTTTACCCAGGAGGCTAAAATTGAAGAACGGTTGATTATCTTTGAACTTGTGAGTACAAATGAAATTTATCTGTCCGCCTTCGGTGAAGTACTTCTATTTATAATAGGCGGGATAATTTTTGTGCTTGTCGCTTTTTTTACTTCCAGCTTGTTGCGGCCTAACCGCCCTAACGCTCAAAAACTTTCGACGTATGAAAGTGGCGAAGAAGCCATCAGCTCTCCATGGACTCAGTTCAACATCCGGTTTTACATCGTAGCGCTGATCTTCCTCCTGTTTGAGGTTGAGATCCTATTTCTTTTTCCCTGGGTAACGGTATTTGCAAGAAAAGATCTCATAGAAGAGACCAATGGAATGTGGGGATGGTTTGCCGTGTTAGAAGTAGTGGTATTTATTTTAGTGCTGGCCCTTGGGTTAGCTTACGCGTGGGTCAACGGCCACCTTGAATGGATAAAACCTGAACCGAATCCTACTCAAATGACCTCGCCCGTACCAAAAGAATTTTATCAGAAAATTAACGATCAGTATGCCAAAAGCCAGGACCTTGAAACCAACACCCGCTTATGAAAGGATTTTTAGATCAGCGCTTTGAAAACGGGGGATTCATCATCACTAAACTGGAAGACCTCATCAACTGGGCAAGGTTATCCTCCATGTTTCCCATGACCTTTGGAATAGCTTGCTGTGCCATTGAATTTATGAGTACGGGCACAACCGTTTACGACATGGACCGGTTTGGAATGGCGCCCCGTGCTACGCCGCGTCAATCCGACGTCATGATCGTTGCCGGGACAGTAACTTTCAAAATGGCGGAAAGGATAAAAAGATTATATGAACAAATGGCCGAGCCGCGTTATGTGATCTCCATGGGTTCGTGCTCGAACTGTGGAGGTCCCTACTGGCAGCATGGCTATCACGTTGTAAAGGGAGTAGAAAGAATAATTCCCGTTGATATATATGTTCCGGGTTGCCCCCCCAGACCTGAGGCGCTGATCGGTGGCTTCTTAAAACTACAGGAGAAGATCAGAAAAGAAACCGTGGTGGCGCCAAAAGCCATTGAAAAATTAATGATAGAACAACATGCCGATACTGCCGTTTGATAAACTCTTTGCCATTGTAAAGGAAACCTGCACCCATGCAGAAGCGGTTATTGATGAGGCCACCACACCAAAAGGTTTTAAAATTCACCCGCTCGACCTTAAAAAAGTCTGTTTCAATCTTCGTCAAAATCCATCCACTTTTTTCGATATGCTTTCATGCCTTACCGGGATTGATAACGGGCCGGAAGCCGGAACGATGGAAGTCATTTATAATCTTTATTCCATTCCTTTCAATCATCATCTCATGCTGAAGGTTACCGTTCCCCGAGATAGCCCAGAGGTTGATTCCGTGGAAGATATCTGGAGGACTGCTGACTGGCATGAACGCGAGGCCTATGATATGTTTGGAATAAAATTTAAAGGACATCCCGATCTCAGAAGAATATTAATGCCCGGTGACTGGGAGGGTTTTCCCTTGCGCAAAGATTACAAACAACAGGAGTATTACCGGGATATTAAAGTTGAGTACTAGTCATCGCTATCAGTTCAGGGCTTTTGGCTGCGAGCTTTGTCGGCGGCTCGTAGCTGAAGTCTAATAACTATTTTCCTATGTCTGCGGATAAAGTTCAATACAAATATAACCCTCACGGTCTACAACTATCTGAACCGAACAAGTTCAAAACAGAAGATCTGCGTTCAGAGGAGATGATTATTAATGTTGGTCCCCAACACCCATCAACGCATGGGGTTTTGAGACTGGAGGTTCTCATGGAAGGGGAGATCATACGCGAAGTATTTCCGCATATCGGGTACCTGCACCGTTGCTTTGAGAAGCACGCTGAGAACCTGCCCTACAACCAGATTATTCCATTCGTGGACCGTCTAGATTATGTGGCCGCCATGAATTGCGAACATGTCTACGCGATGGGCGTTGAGCGTATGCTGGGCATGTCTGAACAAATTCCAAAACGTGTAGAATACATCAGGGTTCTCATGGCAGAACTGAACAGGATTGGCTCGCACTTTATTGCCATCGGTACGTATGGAATGGATATTGGAGCCTTCACACCTTTTTTCTGGGTCATGCGCGACCGGGAGCACATTCTTCGATTGCTGGAGTGGGCCAGTGGTGCAAGGCTCCTGTATAATTATATGTGGGTTGGTGGTTTATTCTACGACCTTCCGGTAGGTTTTGAAGATCGCTGTTATGAGTTTATCAAATACATTCAGCCGAAACTTGAGGAACTGGAAACCATCCTGATTAACAACAAAATTTTTATTGACAGAACGGCGAACGTAGGTGTTCTTCCATTGGACCTTGCCATCAATTGTGGCGTGACCGGACCGATGTTAAGGGGATCGGGATTGCGCTATGACTTGCGCCGGGTTGACGCCTATTCCGTTTATCCGGAACTGGATTTTAATGTCCCGATAGGCGAAGGGAAGATGGGTGCCGTCGGTGATTGCTGGGACCGTACCTGGGTTCGCATGCAGGAGGTCTACGAAAGTGTAAAAATTGTGAAGCAATGTCTTGATAAACTCACGACGGATCACAAACGGACCCGTGACTTTGATCCGCAGGCATTGGTACCAAAAAAAATTCGTCCGAAAGCCCAGGATTTTTATGTCCGGGGCGAAACGCCCAAAGGTGAATTGGGATTTTTTTTCCGCGCAGACGGCAAAAGCGATATTCCATTCCGTTGCAAGTGCCGCTCTTGTTCTTTTGTCAATCTGTCTGTGTTGCCGGAAATTTCAAAAGGCATTCTGATGGCTGACCTCATCGCCATTATCGGTACCATCGATGTGTTGATGGGGGAGGTGGATAGGTAGGGGTATAGGGGTATAGAGGTATAGAGGTATAAGGTATAGAGGTATAGAGGGTTTAAATATGTACCGGGGTACAACCTATAACAACAATACTCACCACTCACTACTGACCTTTGACCACTCTCAATGTTGAGGATTGTTTAAAAAAATATATCCATTCAACGATGTGGCTATGATAAGCCAGATAACATAGGGGAGAACCAGAAGTGATTTCAGTTTTAGATCAGATCGAAAGCCTAAAAGGAAAAATCCTGTTAAAGCGGTAAGGGAAGAAATGATCATTAAAGCAGGAAAGATCTGATGAAAGTGAAAGAATGTCGGATTCCAGGATACATTCAGGACCCATTGTAGGATAAAAAGGCCAAGGAATAATTTTTTATTTTGGACCGACTCCCATCCAGCCATCATGTATACTGAAAAAAATATCATGATGGTTGTCCATGCCGCGCCAAAAACCCAGCCTGGAGGTGTCCATGGCGCTTTGTCCAGGTTTTGATACCAATCAGAGGGAACTCCTTTCCCGGTAAACAGTCCACCAATGGCAACGGCACCAAAATTAACGGCAAGAAAAACTGCGAGTCTTAATATTTTATATTTTTTTTCTGATTTCATGGAATAATAATATACTTCATTTAGATCTGCATGCTACAAAGCTATCCGCATGAAAATGTATATTAATTTGATTGATTTGCTCATAATAAATTTTCTATATAAGAACCTTTTCTCCAACCGCTAAACGCAACGAAAAGCAAATTCATTTAGTTTTTTATCGAGGACATGCCCCCATCCACAGAAAATATCTGACCGGTGATCCATTTACCCTGATCAGATAATAAGTAAGCCGCCATGGAAGCAATATCATCCGCTTTTCCAATTGACTTTAAAGGGTGTCGCTGGGCGTTGGCCTCTTTTTTCTCATTCGTGCTGAGTAACACAGCGGCCAGTGGTGTGTCCGTTATAGAGGGCGAAATGCAATTCACACGAATTTTAGGCGCGAATTCAGCTGCAAGCGCTCTGGTTAGGCCTTCTATGGCTCCTTTTGAAGCCGCCACCTTGCTATGAAAGGGGAACCCCATCTTCACCGCCACCGTCGAAAATAACACGATCGCGCCCTGCGCTGATTCCCTTAATTTCGGTAATGCGGCTTGAATTATTTTAACAGCCCCCATGACTTGCAAATTAAAATCCGCTGTGAAATCTTCCGGCTTGATTCGGGCAAAGGGTTTAAGGTCAATAGACCCTGGACAATAAACTAATCCATCAATTTTATCGGGGAGGAACGCCGGCGCCGGGTTGTCAGCCAAAACATCGTAAGGATAAAATCTAACCCCTTGCGTCTCTACAACCGGCGTATTTTTGTACGTGGCATACACATTATTGCCCGAAGACGCTAATTGGAGAGCCAATGCGTTGCCGATACCGGATGAACCTCCAATAATCACAAAATTTTTCATGCTATTCTAACAAGCTTCTGATTGAATAGTTAACACTTATTCGAATTATCAGGATGCGATTTTTTTGATCATGCCCCGGAAAATAATTTCATGAAAGGGGAGTACTGAATACCAGTACAGGCGGCCCAACACGCCCAGGGGACGAAATGTTGCCGTTTGTAAAAGAATATTATTTTCAATTTTAAACTCCAGCCATGCTTCACCTGGCAACTTCATTTCCGCGTATAGCAATAACCTTTTTTCTTTTTTGTTGGCATAGATCACACGCCAAAAGTCCAGGGAATCACCTACGTGAATTTCCGTCCGGCTTTTTCTGCCTCTGCGCAATCCAACGCCTCCTGCTACCTTGTCGAGAAAACCGCGGAAAGTCCACAGCCAGTTCGCATAGTACCAACCGGTACTTCCTCCAATGGACCAAATATTTTTAATGGTTTGCGCTTCGTTGCTAACTGGCTGTTGCCTTTTGTCTTCAACACATCCAAATTCAGGGACTTGAATGAGCGAATGTATTCCACTTTCAAGGGAGCCGCTGGATTGGGCATCGGTCCAACTGGAAAGCACATCTTGTTGCTCAATCTTATCGAACGCTAAGCGAACGGCTTCTTCATATCGGAGTAACGTGATGTTTAGTCTTTCCCTCAAGTCATTGGGTTCGCAAATGATTTCCACCTTCATGCTGTCTACCAAATTGGTAGCCAGTTTATAGGAAGTGGAGGTGATAAAATACAGCCAATACGATGAGAGCTTCGGTGTCATTACCGGCACGTCAAAAATACTTCGTTTTAGTTTTCGAACCGCCGCAAACCGCAGCAACATATCCTTGTAAGTAAGTATTTCGGGGCCGCCGATATCAAAACTTTTATGGTAAGTGTAGTCATTCAATAAAACTCCCTGAAGGTATTGCAGTACATTTCGTATGGCAATGGGCTGTGATCGGGTTGTTAACCATTTCGGGGCAATCATGACAGGAAGTTTTTCTACGAGGTCCCGGATAATTTCAAAGGAGGCACTTCCGGAGCCTACAATAATTCCAGCACGTATTGTAGTCAGCGCATAAGTGCCAGACGAAAGCGTTTCTTCTACCGCTTTTCTGGAGGACAGGTGTTTTGATAGCTCGTTGTTATTGGTTATTCCACTTAAATAAATTACCTGTTTGCAATGGGTTTCCTGAATGGCATCTCTGAAATTAGCTGCGGAAGTTTTTTCCATTGCACTAAAATTTTCGACGGATGCTGACATAGAGTGGATCAGGTAATAGGCGGCATCAATATCTACCGGAATTCTGTTGAGCGTTGCTTTTTTCAGGAAATCAATTTCAATCACGGACAGGTTTTTGTGAAGGACGTCCGGGTTTTCAAACCGATGTTTGTCACGAACACAACAAATGATTTCGTGACCTTGTGACAGGAGAATGGGTAAAAGTCTTTTGCCGATGTAGCCCGTGGCACCTGTCAATAGTATTTTCATAAAATTTTATCATTATCGCTACTTGCCGGGGTGCGCCACATTGTGCTCATATAGTGTAAACAATTTACCCTATAGTTTGTTCAACCATACATTTTCTTCTTTGAATCAACTTTGATGCGAAGGCATTTGTTGCCTCGAGATTACCTGAAATCCACCATCGCTTTTCCTGCTTCTTTGGATAACGCAATCTCTTTTGAGACACCCTTGATAGTAACTTTATATTTTCCATAAAATGCAGGAATGGAAAAGACTCCATCCTTGCCGACGGTGCCGGAATCTTTCGTCCACCATTCCTTAAAAATCAGATTCTGGTACGCTTCCGCTGCAGGAGTCGGTGACCAGTCGCGTTTATAAAGTGATGAAACCGGAATCCAGTTGGCTCCTTCCCAGAACCCCCACATTAATATTCCTTCCACTGCCGGGTGGGCAAAACAGATCTTGTAATAATCGACAAGCTCTTTCGCTTTTAATGCCTCTTCCTCAGGCGTCATCTTAAGAATTTTTTCCGTGTGATATTTGGAACGCTGGCCGGGCATGTTGAACTCAGTGATGCGGATGGGTAATTTAAAAACGGCCAGTGAATCCAGCGTATTTTTAAGTTGAGTGCGATCGAATGTATCGGTGTGCAGGTGGCCCTGAGCCCCAATCCCCGCGATGGGAACACCCTGACTCAGTAATTTTCGGATCTGCGCCATATAATCACCTAATTTGTTGCCCGTCAGAATATCGTAATCATTTAAAAAGAGTTTGGCATCGGGGTCACCGTTATGGGCCCATTCTACCATAAGTTTTGTTATTTCAGGGCCAAGCCGTTCTTCATAATAATTCCCGTGTATCATCTCATTGTTCAGGTCGTATTCGACAAACCGACCCTTGTAACGTTTCGTGATTGTCTCAGCCCGGTTTTGCAACGTCTGCCTGAGTTCCTTGTCGTCCATTTCTTTTATCCAGGGCTGAACAAACTTAGGAATACCCCAGAACAGATTGTGACCCCTTAGTGGAATGTGATTTTTTTCTGTCCAGTCCAAAATTCCGTCTACTACCGCGTAATTTACTTTTCCCTTTTGAGGCTCCATGCTACCCCACTTCACAGCATTTTCTGTTACAGCCGAATTAAAATTTTTCAGAAACTTTTCTCCATAGTGCCTGACATCGCTTTCAGACATCGAGCCCCCGACGAAACCGTTGCTGATAGCGCATCCAAACCAGAATTCGTGATCCAACTGTTCAACAGTTACCCGATCTCCGCGTTTTGCCTGAATGATTAGTGTGCCTTTCCGGTGTTTGTTAATATCATCGTTGATACCAGGGTACTGGCCATGGGTTTTCGGCAGACTCGAAAATTGAAATATTAAAATGAGGAAGAAACCGAGGGAGCCTTTGCTGATTACAGTTTTAAAATTTTTCATATCTGTCATTTACCGATTACTAAGTCCAGCCAATCCGGTTACACTTCATTGGGAACAACGTATGGTGGACGATAGGCTCGGGTTAACATCGCATTAGCTTCAGTGTCATTAACAAACCCGTCCAAGTCAAGATCCTTTCCCGTAATAGTTAACTGCCGTTTTAAGCGATAGGAGATATTGGATAATAAGGGAAGCGCTGATGATAAGAAGCCATCTTTAATGTCACCCTTCAGCGTTTCGTCCTTACCGGAACGTATAGCATCCAGAAAGTTCGCCCAATGTTCTGTTCCATCCTGCTTTATTTCTTTGGAAGTTGCAAAAGCTTCTTTTTCCCGTTTACGAAACGCTTTCCATGAACCGCCATTTAATTCAAGATAACCATCGCTGCCGAAAAAGGTATTGCCGACTTCAATGCCCAGGCTTGATTCACGGTACGTATACCTGCCGCGAACTTCAAACTCAAGCATCTTGCCATCTTTATATTTTATGATAGCGCTTTGGGTATTGGGAGTCTCCTGGGATGTTTTATCATGGCCATAAGCCTCGACCCCTCCATACACCAATACGCCGGGTGTCTTTTGTTTATTTTCATCTTTGTTGAAGCCATAAAGCCCACCGTTTGAATAAACAGAAACGGGATGTTCGTTTTGATTGAGACCCCACCGGGCGATGTCAAATTGGTGTGGTCCAGTATTTCCAATGTCTCCATTACCGGTATCCCAATACCAATGAAAATTGTAATGACTTCGCTTTTCATTATAAGGGCGGTAAGGAGCGGGCCCTAACCAACGGTCATAGTGCAATGTTGCCGGGGGTTTGCTGTCGTTGGCAATCCCAAATGAATCGCGTGCTTTGTAACAGATCCCACGGGCCATATACACCTCTCCGATACCCCCTTCATGAAGAAAATTCATAGCTTCTATTACGCCTGCAAGGGACCGGTTATTAAGACCTACCTGGACGCGTCTATTGTACTTGCGGGCAGCTTCTATCATTTTCTTTCCTTCCCAGATATGATGCATAGCTGGCTTTTCAACATACACGTGTTTACCTGCCTGGCATGCACGAATGGTTGCCAATGCATGCCAATGGTTGGGAGTAACAATGGAGACTGCATCAATATCTTTATCTGCAAATACTTTTTCCATTTCCCATTCCGTTGCTGGTTTTATCCCCGTCTTCTCCACAACCATCCGTGAGCGGGAGTCAAACAATTCTTCATCGACATCGCAAAGGGTTTTCACGGCCACATTATGGCTGTCTTTCAATTTGCAAAAAGACGCGATGTGTTCACTCCCCTGGTTACGGATACCGATCACTGCCATATTGATACGATCATTAGCACCCATAATGGAGGAATAAGATTTTGCATTAAATCCCATCGCTACTCCCGCCGCGCCCAGTAAACTTTTTTTAATGAAACCCCTTCTTTTTGTCATATGGTGAGTATTGAATTATTATTCTTTTAAAATACAATTATTTTAAACTTATGTTCTCCCTTTCATGTAACTTTTATAAAGTACAGATTGCAAGTTGAATACAAACGCCCGTTTGAGAGGCTAACCAGCCGTTTCATTTATCTGCCCATTGGCCTTGAAAGAAAGCGTAAGATTTTTTAACAAATTCCTCTTTATTTTCATTATGGGCACCATGCCCTGTATTTGGTAAAATCCACAGATATGAATGCGGAATATTTTTTTTTACTCTTAAAACATTTTCCAGAGGAACGCTATCATCTTTGTCGCCCAAAACAATAAGCGTATTGGTTCCTATTGATCTAATCTCTTCGTCGCTCATTACAATATCATAGTTTGGAAATTGTTCCAATATCAATCGTATTTGATTCTCATTGGGTTGATGGTCATACATCCAACTTAAATTCCGGATATTATTAAATGAAAAAAATTCTATTAACTCAGGAAATTGTTTCGCCTGCCATATTCCGCATGCACCGATCGAAATCATGGATTTAATGATTCCGGGGTGCATCAGTGCTAACTGAAATAATACATCACCTCCATAACTGTACCCAACAGCATGGATATTTTTGAGATTTAGATATTTGATTAACGCATCTACGTCTTTTGCAACAGACTTTATCGATAGATTTTCCTTAAATGCCCCTGACTTTCCGTGACCCTGGAGGTCGACTAAATAAACTTCATAATTTTTTGAATACTCCTCCACAAATGGTTCCCATGATTTTGTGGATAATGTGTAGCCGTGTAATAAAAGCAGTGGCTCGCCTTTTCCATAAATCTCATAGTAGACATAATGACCATTAAGAATAACTGCTTCTGATTTTTTCAGAGCCTGAGTATTTCCATTTTGGATTATACATGCGAAAATGGCCGGCAGGTATATTAATTTCATGTTTAATATTTGATCATCTTCTTTTATAATGGCCGCCAACGGACTGTAGATAATCCGTTTTCGAGATAGGGTCTTAATGAATCGCGAGGTATCGGGAGGCATCTTAAGCCTGGCCCTTAATGACGGTTCATGGTCCAGCGAAACGAAAACTAATTTAAGAAATCAATTTGAATTAAACGCTCTTATTCCGAAAGGACTTCCAACCGACGTTTGGGTTTAATTAATGATGCATTCCTTTATTTGAAGTCAGGAATTTATTGAGACTTTCACCAAAGAAATATTCCCATCCTTTGACAAATCACATAGCATCCAAACTCAGCGGTTAAACCAAATATCGATTAGAAGATTTTTGAACCGTTGCTCACTGGTAGAATTACCTATCCTTAACTGCAATGCTCTTATAATCGTTTTAACTGGTTATTTTGATACCGCTTCCTCCCCCCGTAATTTGCCCTTTCTCATTCATGGTTTCGTAGGTTAATGTATCGCCAGACCAGGATTTGGCTCTCCACCAATACACTGTACCAATTTGCCTGGGGTCGGTACAATAAGTAATGGTATTTTTTATAGTGTCTCCTGAAATTGTATGAGTTCCCGCCTGACTGATCATTGGTCCCTTGCCATCCGCTGGGCCAAACAGGTAAACGAAATGACCATTTCTGATAACGCTTTGTCCCTTGAGTGGCGGAAGGTATTCAAACACTCCTTCCACTCCGGTTGCGGCTTGCAGCCTCTCGTGCATGTCACTCACAGACCACTCCTCAGCAACTTTTCCGTCCGAAGTGTATCGGGTAAATACCATTTCCTTCCAGGTAATCTTTTTAGCTGTTGGTTTATAACCCATATAGTCACCAGTTTGCGTCCCTGTACTGGTTCTGAGCCATGCTACCATGTCTCCTTCAGCAATGATCGGATCCACTTTAACGTTCAGATCCGGAAATGCCGTTCTTATGTCCGAGACGAATTCTTTTATTAACGCAGGGCCCCGGCCGGAATAATCGGCTGTAAAAGCCTCATCGGCAAAGTCCAGGTTACCGTTGTTCAAAAGCTCATGGTTAGCATTTATTAACGATGCTTTGTTTTTCGTCTCCTTTTGTAAGGTTTGATCACAAGATTGTAAGGCAATGACAATTACAAGAATTGTCATTGACACAAGGTTTGATCTGACAGTTTTCATAATGTTTCGGTTTAGTAGTGAGATTATATTTCCATCGCGTTTTCCCTGGGGTGTTGATGTATTAGAAAATTGTTTTGTAATGAAATGACTAGTAGGCTTCCTAAGGGTAATACTCAATTGTGACGACGCAACGCTGATTCAAGTCGATTGCTGCGAACGACTCGCAGACAAGCAGTGTGGAGGGTTTTTAAGGGTAAAATAGTCCAACGTTTTGCTGGTTAACCCACGTGGCCTAACGAAATTAAGAAAAGAAAGCCACAATTCAAGACCGAGCTTCCGCTAAGACTATACACATTGGGTGCGCGCGGTGTGTACCTGTTGTCAGTCGTGTTTAAAACTAACAACTGCAATTGTATACTTGTTAAAATTTTGCTGGTATTGTAGATTTCTGTCAAAGGTCAAGAGCGCGTCAAACTTATGCTCGATTAATAGTTCAAGTAATTTTCCGTTGGAAATACCTGTCCATCCTTTGTCGCTTGCTGTGTAGATCTCGTGTTCGCTTAATGCTGTTTTAGTCGTTTTGGAAGATTCTCATCAAGCTGCAGTCTCATAAATTTTTTCAATGTTCATGGACGCCAAAATTTTGCTGGCGATCTCAATTACCGCTATTGCTTGATCTTTTGTCACCGTCGTAAAATCCTGTAAAAATTCCTCCAGTGAAATGCCTTTTTCCAGATGAAGGAATAGGGTCTCAACGGGAACCCTTGTCCCTTTGAAAACTGGATTTCCTCCTAAAATCTCGTTGTCAATATTGATGTAGTCCTTTACTTTGTACATATCCGAAATTTACGATTTGTTTATTAATCCATATCTGTCCAAAAGGGGCATTGGGTGCGACCGGTATGCGTGTTGATATTTAAAACTCCGGTGAGGCCGTCTACTCGATTGTCGGCTGGCCACTCGTCCCGCTTTTTATGT
>JBDSIM010000052.1:0-16906 GCA_039917935.1 Cyclobacteriaceae bacterium
ATGCTACTACATGATCAAGTTCGCCGGTGTAGGTTGTGTCGGTAGTTCCAATATAGGTTATTCTTCCCCGAGGTATGGAGAAAATCATTCTTCCATCATCAACATCAAAATAAATGGCCTGGCGTACGGGTAATTTTTCATGTGGCACCACAATGTGAACACCTTTGGTCAGGTGGAGACGTTTACCGGTTTTGGAGTTATTTATTTCCCGGATTTGGTCAACCCATGGTCCTGCCGCACTGACCACTACCTTGGCTTCGATGATAAAGGATTCATTGGTGAGGTAGTCGGTCACGCTTGCTCCGCTTATTAACTCCTTCTGATAGATGAAGTCATTTACTTTTGCATAATTCAAAATACAGGCACCCTTGGCCACGGCCGCTTTAATGATTTCAATGGTAAGGCGGGCATCATCGGTTCTGTATTCCGCATAAATAGCACCGCCATTTACTTCGTCTGTTTTTAAAAGCGGCTCAAATCTCAGCGTCTGAGTTCTGGTCAGCATCTGGCGCTGATCCTCAGGCTTTACCCCGGCCAGATAGTCATATACCCGTAGCCCAATCGAAGTAAGCCAATATCCAAGGCCTTTTTTTCCGGATAGCGGGAGCAACATCTTCTCCGCAATGACCAAATGAGGGGCTAAACTATGAACCACTGCCCGTTCACTTCCGACCTCCCTAACCAAGCCAAACTCCAGTTGCTTAAGGTATCTCAATCCTCCATGGATTAACTTCGTTGACCGGCTGGAGGTGCCAAACGCAAAATCGTTCTTTTCCACTAAAGCGGTCTTTAATCCGCGTGAGGCCGCGTCAAGCGCGATTCCAGCACCTGTAATTCCACCACCAATTACCAGCAGGTCAAAGGTTTCTGTTCGGAGCCGTCGCAGAATTTTTTCGCGTTCAAAGACAGAAAACTCCGGGGCTGACATAAAAAGGGATCATGGCAGAAAATTAAATAAATGAAAGGAGAAAATAGAGGAATAGACAAACTATTGGGATAAATGCCCCCCGTCACTGGCTTAAGGCGTGATTATCCCTCTAATGTTGGCTTTTCGGTGGGATACGTTATCAATACCGGGGACCCGGCTATTAATCCTACTTTCTGACAAACTTTACGAACAATCTATTTTAGTTTGATGAATTTTCCCTCAACACTATCCGGGTCACGGACATACTTGTAAAAAGATCGGTTAGGATAGTAATCCATTAATTCCTGATTTCTGTCTTCGATATACCATGCATAGATGAGGTCAGTCTTATAATCCATTGAATTGCGCGCCAGTTCCGGTTGCTGCATAGGTCTGATCAGCCCGGTAGAGGAGCCAATAAGAATCACAGCATTTTCGATTTTTTGTTCCTGGGCTTGCCTGTACATGTCCACTCGTTCTGTAATGATCCGGTGCTCCCTGTTGGCGATAAACGGAATTTTAACAATCCCATAAATCAGGCCTGCTGTAAACAAGGAAAGGGTCCATTTATGACGCGTTTGAAATATCTTTCGCACTACAAATACGGTTAAAAATGGAAGTCCTTCTAAAAAAAACCTGGGACCGTATTGGTTCCCACCGATATGATGATAAAAGAAATATCCGACGATCAATAGTAAGAAAATGTAATCTTCGGCATGCACTAACCTATCAGACTTATCCTTGATTTTTTGAAGAAGGAAAATGAAATATAAAATAACCAGGGTCGGCGAACACCAATACAAAAACATGAAGAACCTGCGGACTATATGTTCAAAAGCCTTCATCACTGAATGGCCTTGAACGAAACCAAGTGATTCCTGATTGTTTATCCACATCGTTACGGGTAAAAATCCATTACCCGTAATCTTAAAGTTGTACCAATATAAAAATATTAAGAACGGGAGGCAGCCCAGGCCTATCCAGAATAAGGCAGGTATGCATTTGACCTTATATCTGTTTAGTAAATAAAGTCCGACCGGCAAAAATATGATTGCTGCCGTATAATACCGGCTAATGACCACCATGCCAAGGAAAACACCTGCCATTAAAGCATGAATAAACAAATTCTTTCGCTCGTATTCATAGATCCCGTATACAAATCCTACGGCGAACAAAAGGCAGGAAGTATGAGAAAAAAAGGAAGCGGAATTAAAAATAAAATAGGCGCTTAACGCAACAGAAACAAGGGACCATATCGCTACCATTTTGTTATAAATCCGTTTTGTGAAAAAATAAAAAAGGATCAGGGACAAAAGCCCTAAAATTGGGTTGATGATCGCCGGTGGAATCTTTAAAATAAAGGCCGCACTTAATACCAGTGGCCATCCCGGTGGAAAGCGACCCACTCTAAGTCCCTCTTTTTGGGCAATATGGTTAATGTGAAAAAAATCAAATAGTGGATGCGGTGTTTGCCAAAGTTTGCCTTCACTCATGGTTTCTGCCTGAAACAAATAGACATATTCATCGGCAGAGTTTGGAAACTCCTGAAGGGTATGAAAGGAGGTGATCAGTGATATCATAAACCACAAACCAAAGATCAATCCGACATAAAGGCGCGACCTCTGGAACAGCTGCTTTTCTATCCCATCGATAAACCGGTGCAAGGGAACATACACGAACAGAAACCACGCCAGCGAAAAGTAAAACGTGAGCCATAGCCATTCGTCGGAACATAAGCGAACAAAGTCTCTATAAAACCCGAAGGATTTATCTACTTCGACCGGAAAAAAAGGAATGATAAAATGAGTAATCTGCGATTCAAAAAACCTCAACAAGGCGTACAGAGCGACAGAAACCAAAAAAAAAAGAATAAGCCGGCCTGATCTTACTTTATTTAATAACCACGGGAATATACTCATCACTTTAACCAATAAAGGTTGAATTACCTTTCCAACCAACCTTAAAAGGTTGTGCCCTTTAGCCCCTCCTTTTTTGATTGTTTAATGGCTAATGCCGGCTTTCCTCCAAAAACTTTAATGAATTTAGATGCCGCGTCCCATGAACGCTATCCCCGATCATTTCTTAACCTGAGTTTTTCCGAGTTTTTGAAAACCGTGGGGCAAGTGCGGGTATATAATCTCGGCGAATATTGGTTCAATTAAATTCGAATTTTTTCTGCACCCATGTTCATATGTGGATGAAAATGCCCCTCAAACCAAGTCCATAGTTATAACCAGAAGATGCATCGATGTGTGAATGATTAACAAAAAGAAATCCCGACTGATCTTTCGGGATGGTGTGACCGTTTTCGATACGAATCCAAAAAATCTATCAGGATCATCAGCTGAAGCCTGAACTTTTAAAAAATTGTTTCGCAGTGGTTGCCCCACTGACCTGCCAGGGAGTGCTGGATGAAATCAGAAAAAGAGGCGTTTACTCAGTAGCACACACATTGAACGATAAGGCTGGAATCCCGAAAACAACTTGTTCCAGCCAAAGGATTAACAGAAGGATGACGCATCTATCTCACGTAGTAGGGCAGGAATGATTTTTTTTTACAAAAGATGGTGGGACACTCTCAAATGATTGATCTTTTAGAAAATCCGGCTTGGGTTGACAGCCGGTTAGTTACCAATTCAAAAATTGAACATTTACCAAACTCACTTTTTGATGAAATCAAAAATGGATTAAATAAATTTAATAGTTCAAATCCGCTGGTTTCTGTTACCATTCCCGCGTATAATGAAGAGTATGGCATTCTTCGAACCCTTCAATCCCTTTCGCGAAACCAAACGAGTTATGAGGTTGAGATCATCGTCATTAATAATAATTCAACTGACAGAACGCAAGAAGTTTTGGACAGACTTAACGTAAAATCCTTTTTCCAGCCTGTTCCCGGGTGGGGACCTGCTAGGCAACTGGGCCTGGAAAAAGCTTTGGGCAAATATGTTTTAATGGCGGATTCAGATTGTTTTTATCCTCCGGAATGGATTCAGGAAATGACTACCTCGTTGAGTAAGGAAAACGTTACCTGCGTTTACGGGGGTTATTCTTATTTGGGTACCAGGGAGGAAGCCAGGTGGAAGTTTTTAATTTATGAGCTGCTCCGCAATTTAATCTTAGAGATCCGGCAAATGAAACACCCTTATTTAAACGCGCGGGGGTTGAATATGGGAATCGTTAGAGCGTTAGCACTAAAGAAAGGATTTATATACCTGAAGATGAAGGGCGAAGATGGCAGAATGTGCTTTGACCTCATGCAATATGGTAAAATTGTACGTTTACGTTCGAAAAAAAATCTTGTTTGGACACTGAGGCGCACGTCAAGGGACGGGGGCATAATGAATACCTTCATCAAAAATGTCCTTATTGAATTTTCCAAGTTCAAAACTTATTTTCGTAAACCCCGCATCCATGATACCCATACTTCTGCAAATGTCACACGATCGGAATTTAAGTATTCGAGACAGCCTGAAGAATCTCAGTTGGAAAAAAAAACTGGTGTCGGTGAAAATATTGACGGAAGGTAATTCTGTTATTTCATTTCCAGTGAAGCACTATTTTGCCGATACCGTGAAATCAGCATTTATTTATTAAAACGTAAAAGGTCTATTAAAATAATTCTTTATATCGGCCATGATAAGCAAACGCAATATGGAGCGCACCGAATTAGATGGAAGGGAAGTAACCAACGATCAAGCCGTAAATACTATGCTAACATGAGATCCTGATCATGTACACCAGTCCTTACTAACAATTTTTGAAGCATAATGATGACGATCTATAATAATTCGACGCACCAGGTTAGAAACCTGATTATATTATTTTTACTCATAAACACCTTTTTTTTATCAAGCATGTCCTTTTTACCCTTTATAGATCTGCCCAATCATCTCGCCGAGGCAACCATCTATAAATTTTACGAACCGGGAAATGTGCTGAGTCAATACTATAAACCTACTCCCTGGTATTTCCCAAATTCTTTTCATACGGTTTTTTGCAGTCTCTTCAATTCCGTTGAAGTGGGCAATAAAGTATTCCATATTTTCTACATCATTCTCTTACAGGGCTCGGTGTTTCTGGCTATCCGGGAATTAAAAGGAAATTCCTGGTATGGCTTACTTGCCATCTTATTTACTTACAACTATAATGTTACTTTCGGGTTTGTCGGCTTCGCCATTTCCCTGCCCTTTCTCATCATACTTTTTTATGTTATCCTTCTTGACATCAAAAAAGATAAACTTGTTCTAAAAGTCTGCATCGCTTTTTTACTGGTGCTTTTATTTCTCATGCATGCCCAAAACGCATTGCTGGGGCTACTGATGTATGGCCTGATGATGATCTATCATTATCGAAGGTCATTCAAAAGATTAATCCTGCATGGCATGCTCATCCCACTTCCATTATTAGCGATGATATTTACCTGGTGGTTCACCCGCGATCAGGAAAATGAAGGAAGCACCCTCGAGTATTTAAAAGATTATTATGGATCAGGATATTGGCAGGGATTGTCTACCCGCCTTCGAATAATTGTATTTGATAACTTTCAGTTACAAGAAGGTATGCCAGGTGTTGTCATAGCATCGATCTTTTTTTTCTGCGTCCTTTTGCCCGTTGTCTGGTTAAGGCCCTGGAAAAGAAGGCCTGGCACAACGATATCAGTAGAAACAGTTTACGCAGGTATTTTTTTTGTTATTACTTTTGGTTGCTACCTTCTTGTCCCAGACAAGCTTCCGGGGCAAACTCCAATATTCCAACGGTTTTGCACCATCGTTATGCTCTCATTTATCATGCTTGCCAGCATCTGGCTAAGTAAGGCTAATGTCCCCTGGCTAAAATATTTTGTAATCCTGGTTTCCGTCACTTACACCCTTTTCTGGTTTGAATACATATACGCTTTCAACCAGGCCAACAAGAATTTTAACAAAGCAATTTTTTCAGGTACCAGTAATCAGGGGAAGCTGGCAGGGTTAATTTATGAAAATGCGTACCGTGGCAGGAAAGTGTATATTCACTATCCCAATTATTTCATTATATGGAACCAGGGGATAGCGGCATCAAAAATAATTGATTATCGCTTTGGGGTGGTACGACGAGTAGCTGCTGAATCTGAACTACCGTTTTATCAGGAGCTGATAGGTGAAAATTATAGTTATCAGCCGCAATACGCCAGAGTAAATTATTTGTTGGTCCGGGGATCCGCCCCGGTAAAACCTGATCGCAACTTAACAGATTTTTCATTATTGAGACATTCTCCACCGTGGAGTTTATATCAAAAAAACCGATAACATTTCCGTCTTATTGCCGCAGGAGGCACAACATTTTACCAACATGGTTAATCATGCAAAAATGATTCGCTGGTATATGGTTAATCCAAATAAAGATCAAAGTACGGAAGTTCAACAAAATGATAATTTTCAACAATTGAATGACCATCACGAATACTCAGAAGTTCTGAAGTGTGACGGTGATAGCGCCCTAAACCAGACCGTGGGTCAAACCACAAAAGAACCTGCGCGTCTGAAGGATTATTTGGCGATGACACGGCCCGATTACTGGCTGAAAAACATATTTATTCTTCCAGGATTGCTCTTTTCTCTGGCAGTGTATCGCGCGCCGTTGGATTCGGTGCTTTTGATGAACATAATTATTGGCCTCATAGGCACGACCTTTATCGTTTCCGCGAATTATGTGATTAATGAATATCTGGACGCAGATTTTGACAAACATCATCCGCTTAAAAAAGTAAGGACGGCAGTCGTAAGGACGGTCAATCCCTATATCGTTTATGGGTTTTACGTTTTCCTAGCCATCACAGGTCTGATTCTTGGAAGCATGATATCCACCAAATTTCTTACGGCCTCCGGTTTTTTACTTTTCATGGGAATTATCTACAACGTTAGACCCTTTCGGAGTAAAGAACGGGTATATGTGGATGTTTTAACAGAATCTATCAACAACCCAATCAGATTTGCGCTTGGATGGTTCATGGTACCTACGGCCGTTGGACTTTTTTTAGATAATCGCTGGGATCTGGAATTTTTCGATGCCCTGCCGCCCCTGAGTATTATTCTCGCTTACTGGATGGGTGGTGCGTTTCTAATGGCCACCAAAAGGTTCGCTGAATACCGTCTAATTGGAAACCCTGCGCTGGCAGGGATGTATCGGAGATCATTCCAGTATTATACTGAGAGCACGCTCTTGATTACCATGTTTTTTTATGCGATCACCTGCGCATTTTTTCTGGGGATTTTCCTCATTAAAAACCGGATAGAAATGCTTATCAGCTTCCCATTTTTTGCCCTTTTATTCGCGTGGTATCTCAAGATCGGCTTGCTGAAAAACTCTCCTGTGCAAGGGTCGGAAAAGTTGTGGACGCGCAAATATTTTATGCTCTATCTACTGCTGTTTTCGGGCTTGGTGTGCATCCTTATGTTTGTGGACATTCCCTGGCTAAGATGGTTCCTAATTAAAACGAGGAATTAATACCCTAAACAAAGTTTTCTTGAACGTTTTCTAGGTTCGGACAGGCGCCAATAGCTGGTATAGTTTTGTATTAGAATTTCTAAAAAGATTATCGTGATTGCCCAGGCGCCTCCTCAAAAGTCTGCTGATGTTAATTTCGGAGTCAATTCGCCGTCCCCGATTTACTCATCGTCCGTCAGTGATTTGCAATTTAAAGTTTTCTCCGTTCTGTGGGCCATTGCCTCACTTTTTCACATGGCCCATTCCAGTGTATTTGATACACAATTAAATCTGGCTTTGTTAACACTTGCGGCCCTTACAGTAATTATCAGGCCATCTCTGCCAGCATTTATTATACTGATTTCTCTTCAGTTGTTCGATGCTTTTTTCAGGATGCCTTTTACCACCAACCACTGGATTTTTACGGCCTTTGTCAATGTGACCATTCTTCAGGTACTTCTTTTCTTAATGATAAAGCAGCGCACCTTTAACATAAAACCCGGCCAGTTTTACAATACCTTCACCCCGCTTGTGAAAATTGAGGTTATTATCCTGTACTTCTTTGCCGTTTTCCACAAACTCAATTCAGGATTTTTTACGCCTGCCTCCAGCTGCGCAACAGACCTTTTGAAAGCCCAGAATATTGATAAGATCATCCCTTTGTCTGCAGATTTTTTTATGGTCAATGCCTATTTTACGCTGGCTGTTGAATTATCCATTCCAATTTTTCTTTGTATTAGAAAAACCAGAAACGCTGCCGTATTACTGGGATTATTCTTCCATTGCATTTTATCCTACAGCACCTACAATGCTTTTTACGATTTCTCCTCGATGGTTTTCGCGGTTTACTTCCTGTTTCTAAACAAAGGTTTTAGTCTCAGCCTAAAAGAATCCTGGTTATCCGTTAAGTCTTTTATAAATTCATTTTTCGAAAAGTTCTCTTTCAAACGAATCCTTTATTTAGGTCTGGGGTTTTTTTTCCTTTTAGGAGTGATCTATGTGTTGAATAAAAAAATGGATACTTTCCAGTCTGTAAACCTGTATTTTTTCTGGACTGTTTATAGCATCCTCTATACAGGATGTTTCTTGAAGTTTATGATATCCCGCCAGGAAAAAAAACAAGTTTCCGAAAACACTTTTTCAATTCCTCATTGGTCTTTTCTGGTTTTACCCTTTTTAGTTTTCGTTAATGGAACCATACCTTATCTCGGACTAAAGACCGAAAATTCCTATGCGATGTTTTCCAATCTGCGAACAGAAGGAGGCAAAACGAATCACTATATCGTTCCAACTGGTGTACAGGTATTTGGTTTCCAGAAAGAGGTAGTAGAAATCATTTCCTCCACTGACCCGGGGTTACAAAAGCTTGCCAATGAAAATAAAGCGCTGGTCCTATTTGAATTCAGGAATTACGTCAACGAGAGAAAACCTGAAAAAATAGAATATCTCCTCAATGGTAAAAGTCACACTTTTGTGAGAACTGAAACCGGTGCCTTGAAAGCTTTGGGAAGCAACCCCTATGCTTTAAGAAAATTGATGAAGTTCCGTCCCTTCACCATTGAAGAGCCTCAACCTTGCGCGCATTGACTCGCGTAGACTATACTTAACAGATGCGATATTTATGCAAGTGAAATATGATTTGATTGTGGTGGGTACCGGGTTTGCGTCCACTTTTTTTCTTTACCAGTATTTAAAGAAGGCTCCGGCAAAAGCCAAAGTGCTGGTATTGGAAAGGGGGTTCCTATATTCGAATGCAGAAAGACGCAAGAATCTGGCAGGACAAGTAACTTCTTCCGCTAAGTTAAATCCGCTTCCTCATGAAACGTACCTGAATAAAAATCCGGAAAAACATTGGGCGTTCAGCCTGGGGTTCGGAGGAAGTTCAAATTGTTGGTATGCCTGTACACCCAGGTTTTTACCCTCTGACTTCAAAATGAAAACATTGTATGGCGTCGGGGAGGATTGGCCGGTCCAATACAATGAACTCGAACCTTATTATATGACGGTTGAAAAACTGATGGATATTTCTGGCCCTGAGGAAACTCCTTTTCCAAAAAGCGGCCCTTATCCCTTACCTCCACACAGTTTTACCCCGGTCGACAAAATCCTGAAAAAAGAATACGGGAAACTGTATATCAATCAGCCTACGGCAAGGGCAAGCCGCGCAGTGAATGGCAGAAACGCGTGTTGTGCAAGCGCGGTGTGTGCCGTTTGCCCTGTCAATGCGAAATTCACCATTGAAAACTCTAATCTACAGGTTTATGAAGATGAACGTGTAGAACTCATATACGGTGCCCAGGTGTTCAGTGTTGATTTTGCCGCGGATACTGCTCGGAGTATTAATTTTATCAGAGGGGAAAAGGAATACCGGGTCGAAGGAGAAGTCATCGCGCTCGGTGCCAACGCCATCTTTAATGCTAACATCCTTTTAAACTCACGTGACCGGCACCCACTAACGGGAAAAGGACTTGGCGAACAACTGGGGCTTGATGTCATTGTACATCTGAAAGACCTGGAGAATGTGGGCGGGAGTACCTGGGTAAACGCGAATGGCTACATGCTTTATGATGGTGACCACCGCAAAGATTATGCGGCATGCATCATGGAGTCTAACAACGCTCCTTTCATCCGGCTGGAAAGTGGAAAGTGGCGCCATGTAGCGACCTTCCGCATGATTTTTGAGGATCTTCCGCAGGAAGAGAATTACATCACCCTAGGTGAGAACAAGTTCAAACCCGAAGCCGTATTTAAGGGACATTCGGAATATGCGTGGAAAGCTGTTACAAAAATGAAACAAAATCTACCTGGAGTTTTATCCTGCCTGCCGGTAGAGAATATTGAGTATCGGGAACCCTTTAAAACAGAGGCCCATATTTTGGGGACCACACGGATGGGCAAAGATGCAAAAACGGGGGTGGTGGATAAAAATATGATCCATCACCATTATAGAAACTTATTCGTTCTGGGAAGTGGTTCTTTTACAACATTTACACCGAACAATCCAACACTAACTTTGTCAGCCTTGTCATTACTGGCAGCGGACAGGTCATTTTAGATAATGAAAATGAAAAGAAGAAAATTTTTAACCATAGCCGGAATTGGCAGCGCGATAGCTGCCGTAGCATCATTAAAGTTTTTTACGACGTCATTTGAAAGTTCCGCTGCCGGAACAATTAAGGCGCAGTTGGACTTCCTTAACCTGGACCCTGAAGGGGTTGAGAAGTTCGTGAAAGCGTATTCACTAAATAAAGATTCCTATTACAAACTTACGATGAAAGGTTACGGATTGCTCGGCATAAGTGCCTCAAAGTCCGGTAAGGTTCATCAAATGGTCAGCACGTATTTGTTGTCAACGGATTTCTTCACGAATAAAATGGATGAATCGGGAATAGTCCGTTTTGTGGCAATTTATGATCCTTACGCCAGACCGTGTTCCCATCCATTCAATCACGTTCAATATCCCTCGTCATAGCGCGTCGCCACGGGATATTCTATATTTAGATAATAGGTCTCTTTATTTTGAGAATATTATGAGCGGGGTTCGCCAATCCCCATAACTTTCTTATTATTGATGAGTTCCCGGCTTCTTCAAAGGAGAAAGAATGTCCTTAGCCCATTCATTATGCTCAAACTAATTCCATTAATGCTTGTGATGGCTTCTATTCTGATGTCATCCTGCCAAACGCAGGTCCAGTTAAATGACAAAAAGTCTCCAGGCAAATTTGTGATTATTGGCTATGTACCCGGCTTTCAGGGAGACAATGAAACCGATAGAGGAAATTAGCATACATTAAAAATCCAGCCTTATGAAAAAAACAGCTTTATTGACACTTTGTTTACTTTTACAAACGATTATGATATCCGCACAAAATACGGACGAACAAACTATCGCTACCTGCGTGGAGAAACTCAACCAGGCAATGATCGATGGCAACCAGATCATGTTGGATGAATTGGCTTCGGAAAAACTCAGCTACGGTCATTCCAGTGGACTGATAGAGAACAAGGAAACATTCGTTACTTCAATCGTCAATGGGAAATTTGGTTTTTCTTCTATCGATTTAACTGAACAAACCATTATTACCAGCAAAGACATCGCGATTGTGAGACACAAGTTCCTGGCTGCAACGGATGATAAAGGTAAAGATCCTGGCACGGCTAAGCTTTCTGTCATGCAGGTCTGGCAACAAGAAAAAGGGAAGTGGGTATTGATTGGCCGCCAGGCTACTAAAATTTAAGCAAGGGCTCTTAAGAAACGTAGGGTCGGTAGAAAGAATATAAAATTTGAAGCCTTGTTTGCATTTTCTCTTATTTTGATACAATGATTTGATGGTTTGTGCCCTGGTCATTGTTAGCTGGAACCTCCCCACTAAACTTCACGCAATTCATGTCCATGACAAAAATCAATAATTACCGTTGGGTCATAGTTGCGTTGCTCTTTTTTGCCACTACCATTAATTACCTCGACCGCCAAATTATAGGGTTACTAAAGCCTACACTTGAAAAAGAATTTCAGTGGACAGAAACGGATTTTGCCCATATCGTCATGGCCTTTACAGCTGCCTATGCTATCGGTTTATTATTTTTTGGATGGCTGATTGACAGAATAGGCACTAAGCTTGGGTATTCTTTGTCGGTGATTCTTTGGAGTCTCTCAGGGATGTTGCATGCTATCGCGAGAAGTGTAACAGGATTCAGCATCGCACGAATAGGCCTGGGTATTGGGGAGGCAGGAAATTTTCCTGCGGCGATGAAAGCTGTAGCTGAATGGTTTCCGAAGAAAGAGCGCGCCCTCGCGACGGGTATATTTAACGCGGGAACGAGCATTGGAGTGGTGCTGGCTTTATTGATCACCCCATGGATTTTAGTGCGGTATGGATGGCAAGAAGTTTTCTGGATTACAGGCGCCCTGGGTTTTGTGTGGCTGATATTCTGGATATTTCTGTATGAGATACCTACGAAGCAAAAGCGAATAACCTCCGAAGAATTGACACTAATAACCCTTGGGCAGGAGCATTCTCCTGACGAGGTAGCGGCAAACCGTTCCATTAAATGGCACAAGTTGTTTGCCCTTCCACAGACCTGGGCCTTCGTCACTGGAAAGTTTTTGATCGACCCCATTTATTGGTTTTTCCTGTTCTGGCTTCCCTCCTATTTCTCTTCGACCTTCAACCTTGATTTAAAAAAACCCAGTCTTCCGCTGATGATCATTTACGCGGCAACAACGATCGGAAGTATTGCGGGCGGATATTTTTCGTCATGGCTGATACGGAAAGGATGGCCCACCCTCAAGGCTCGGAAAACCGTGTTGTTAATCGTTGCCGTATTGGAATTGTCTATCATTTCAGCCCAGTTTGTCACAGATGTTTGGATTGCTGTTGCACTCATCAGCCTGGCCGTTGCCTTGCATCAGGCATGGGCAACCAATATGTTCACGACAGCTTCCGATATGTTCCCCAAGGAAGCCGTAAGTTCTGTGGTCGGCATTGGGGGCATGGCCGGAGCCTGCGGCGGAATTCTCTTTCCCATATTGGTCGGCTATTTGTTGGATACCTATAAAGCCGAAGGAAATCTCGCCGGCGGATACAACGTGCTGTTTACCGTATGCGGCCTGACGTACCTGATTGCATGGACAATTATCCACTTTCTTACACGAACATCAAAAGCAGAAATTAAAGTTGAGTAATGGAACAGTGGGGTCAGCAAAGGATTGATCGCTGGTGCGAAACGCTGAATTTGCCTGATAGCACCATCAACTAAACGAGCCCGCGCTTGAAAGCCTCTTTAACAAGACTTGCAGTATTATGAACTCCTAACTTCTGAGTGATATTTATTCTGTGGGTCTGCACCGTCCTTAAACTGATAGAAAGTTTATCAGCGATCTGTTGGTTCGTATGCTCCTTTGCTATTAAAGCCAGGATTTCATTTTCTCTTTTTGTGAGTGAGATACCCTGGGATGTCCGTTTCTTGCCGGACAGCACCTCGTTCAACATACTGGCTTGAACCTGCTCCTGTATAAAAGGTCTCTGTTGCACAACGGATTCAATTGCCTGTAACAGCGTACCCGCATCGATATTCTTTAACAGGTAGCCAAGCGCACCGTTCCGCATCATTTGTTTTACATAAAACGTTTGCTCAAGGTTTGTCAGCGCAATAATTTTGATATCCGGATATCTCGAACAGATCTCTTTCCTTTTGCGATGTCTGATACTCGATCTCTATTCTATGAATGTTCTGCTGAGTTTCAGCGCCAATGAGAGAATCGTTTAATATTTCGTAACGCTTACGATAATCGAGCGCGGCGGCAAAAGCGTCTGTTTTTTCGCTTATATCCGATCCGAGTAAATATATCTTACGCAATTCCTGAAGTGCATCAATAGACTTTCCTACGGCGATGCTCTTAAGTAAAAACTCGCCTGCCTGTTCATACTGCATCAAGTGAATATAATTCTGGGCAAGGCCCCAGAGTATCTCCAGTGCATTGATCTTAACAGAAAGACTTTCCGACATATTCTCACCGTACTTGCTTCCCCTGATGTAACAATACTGACAATTAAAACTACATCCTTCATAGGAACTAAGCGTATAGTCGTCCAAAAACCAGCTGTCACGTTTTTTCTTTTATTAAGGACGGATTTTACAAATATTTCGCGCATAGAAAGTACATCACAAAACCTCGCTCATTTAGTCAACATTAATTAACCGCCCGGAAGAAGTCTGCTCATTCAAAATGATTTCAGGGTTACCGCGAAGATAAATGTTTCCCACGCCGCGAATGCTATATTCCAACATGTCGTTGACGAAGACCTCACAGTTGCCTTTGGAGTTGTTTTCAACAAAGGCATATTGCGCATTCAATTGACCGGCATCTATTGACATCAGGCCGTAAGCATAAAGGAAAATATTGTCCGATTGTCCGGACAAGGTAACTCTACCTCCACACTGATGATTATTCCAGTATAGGAAAGATTTGCAGGCTAACGTTAAATTGATCTCCGTAAGTTTAGGACTATGGCCCATAACAATCCGAAACTCATCCGATATGATGGGATTCAAGGTTGTGATGGAACATGTCGCATTAGGCAAAATCTCATATAACAAGTTCGACGTGATATACAATTTGACCTTATTTCCTCCAGGTGACAGCCATTTGGACGGCATTTCGTTACTGACCCGTAAAATATTTTCATCCACTGTGAATTGTACATGCTTAATGACATTTTCCGCTGCGACAATCTTGATTGCGAAAAGGGTATCCTGAATAAGGTACACATCAAAGACACTGTTTAGTTCAATGGTATGGAAGGGTTTCAATTCCGTTTCATAAGAATTGACCGTTTCCAGACCATCATCCTCACAACTCACGAAGAAGAATAGCAACAAGAATAAAAACGCCGAATATCTGCTCTGCATAATGATGATTAGTTTACCAACGCAATCCCAAACCCAACTCAGGATAATCCAAAATATGCAGATGAGATTTCATGGCCAGATGAACGAAAAAATGGTCCGATACCCGGTATCTTATGATCCCACGGTTATACATCACATGCTTTTCAACCTTATCGGTTAATAATAAATAGACACCTTCCTGAAGAATAAGACTTAGCCGATTATACACCAGTTCCTGGGACACGTGAAGCCCTGAACGGAAGTCGTGTGACTTTTTATGATGATCCATCTCCAGCGTCAGCATTTCAGCTTCGGTCGAGGTATCATAAAATAAATCAGCGCCAAGGCCGAAATGCAGCGCCGGAAAAGCTTCACATTTATATTCTACCGTCGCCGAAGAAGTAAAATATATTTTTGATCCCAGTGCCCTGGGATGCTTTCCTCCGGCGCTATAAATTAATTCCCAGTGATGACCGGGAACATGCGGTTTGTCTTCCACCATTTGGCGTTCGGTTTGTTGACCCACTAAATATTTTACTCCGGTATAAACTGTCGCGTAATTGAGCCCGAGGTTTGGTTCGCGTGTGTTGCTATTGGAGAAGTGGTCAAAAGCAACTCCACCCTGAAGCTGTAGTTTTTTTTCCGGCATTTTATAATTCAATCCAAACTTAAGCTGAAAGTGAATATTTAAATGGGACCCCACGGCTATATTCAAGTAATTATCAGTCATGTCAAATTTCCGTGTTACATAACTCACGCCGATTCCGGTTTCATTAAAAATATCGAATCGTTTACGTGAAATAATATTCAGGTTGAAGTACGGAAACAGGGCAATTTCCCGTCCGTGTACCTCATCATTCCCGAGCGTGGAATAGAAAACAGATAGCCCGTATTCCGGGAATTTGTATAATCGTTCCCAAGAATTTTTCCCTGTAGTTTCTTTTGAGATATTAAAACTTGCGGATCGAACAGGTGCGTCAGCCAGATAAAGAAAGTTCGTGTACTCAGGTAGGATGAATCCGTAATGATAATTAAACGAGACGCTTAGATCATCGGTGAATTTTGACTGCGGGTGACCCCACAAGGGCAAAATCCAAAAAAAACAAAAGAGTAAAATCCGAAATTTATTTTGATTCAGGAAAAGTCGGCTCATTGCACCAAAAACATTTATTTCGCCTTCAGTTAAACACAGTTCACATTCCTTAGCCCAAGACTACTCCAACCCCCACCCCATCGTTCGTTTCACAGCCTTCTTCCAGCCATTGTAAAGTTTATCCCTTGTGGCTCCCTCCATTTGTGGCTTGAAGCACTTATCAATTTTCCTGTTTCTTACAATATCTTCTTTTTTCCATAAGCCAATCTGAATAGCCGCAAGATACGCGGCACCCATAGCCGTAGATTCAATAACCTGAGGTCTCTCAACCTCTGATCCCAGAATGTCAGCCTGGAATTGCATGAGAATGTTGTTCGCGCAAGCGCCTCCATCCACCTTCAGACTTTTTAAGGCCAACCCGGCATCTTCCTGCATGGCATTCAGAATATCTTTTGTCTGATAGGCAAGCGACTCAAGTGTTGCTTTAATAATATGATCCTTCCCTGTGTCTCGCGTTAATCCGAATATCGCGCCGCGTGCATACATATCCCAGTAAGGGGCACCAAGTCCGGCGAATGCGGGCACAACATAAACTTCATTTGATCCAAGCGCTTTGGTAGCAAAATATTCAGAATCCTTTGACTGATCAATCAGGTGCAGGCTATCACGCAACCACTGAACGGCGGCCCCCGCAATGAAAACGCTACCCTCCAAAGCATACTCAACTTTATTATCCAATCCCCACGCGATGGTAGTGACCAATCCATTCTTTGAGAGTTGGATTTTTTCTCCCGTATTCATCAGCATAAAACAACCTGTGCCATAGGTGTTTTTCGCCATACCCGGATGGAAACATGCTTGTCCGAATAACGCTGCCTGTTGATCCCCCGCAACACCTGTTATAGGGATCGTTTTGTTTTCAATTGTGAAATCACCAAAGTGCGACGCAGATGGTTTTACCTCCGGCAACATGGATTCAGGAATGTCTAATTCCTGAAGGAGCTTTTTATCCCATTTTAATTCGCGGATGTTGTAGAACATCGTTCTGG
>JBDSIM010000053.1:0-4435 GCA_039917935.1 Cyclobacteriaceae bacterium
ACACTGAACCATTGCTGTTGGTCCTGTGGCATGCCGCCTGGCACGAATGCATTTTCAATCACTTCCTCTTTGCCTGGTACGCTTCCACCCAATAAGCCCACTGCCTGTATCTCGTGATTTTTCAGAAGTTCGCGAGGTTCATAAAATTAATGACGGCGATCAAAAGAATGAGCATGGCGATGAAGGAAAAAAGATAAACATGCTGGATGTTTCCGTTCTGTTCGAACTCCAATTCGAGCGCAGAGTTTAGGTGGACATCGTTTGCTTTTTGCATCCGTAACACCAGCCCTCCGTCTGCCAGGTTTTGTGGGAAATGAGCCTTTACAAAAGCAGGAAGGCCCTGGCTTATTTTTTCTGCATCCGCTTCATTCTCAACCGTAAAGTACATCCAGGCAGCAACCCATACCCATTGCGTTTCAAAAAATTGTGGATTATTGAAAAAAGTTTTGAATGTCTCAAAGGAACAGATCATATCGAATTCAAGGTGGGTGTTCTCCGGTAGGTCTGCTATGACACCTACTACTTCCAGATCGCGAAAATTATTCAGGTTAAGTCGTTTGCCAATGGGATCAGCTTCGCCAAAATATTTTTTAGCTGCGGTAGCTGTCAGCAATAATTCGTTCGGTCCCTTTAAAGCCTTTTGAGCATCTCCCTTAATAAACGTAAACTGGTAGATCTCAAGAAAATTATTTTCCGCAAAAATGAAATTGTCTTCGAAATATTCATGGTCTTCTAATTTTAGTACGGGGGTCTGGCCCCAGCTTGCGGGGCGGTAGATAATGGCCGCATTGGTGATCTGCGGAAAATCATTCATCAGATTGTTCTTCGTCGGAAACGGCACAGTCGCCGAGCGTGACAAGTGGGTGCCCATAGGAAAGTCTTCCACAAGCCGGTAAATCTGTTTATTCTTTTCAAAACCTCTTTCATAACTTATCTCGTCATTAACAAAAAGGAGAATCAGGATACATGCAGCCGTACCGAGGGCCAGGCCCAAAGTATTGATCAGTGAAAAATATTTTTGCTGGATGAAACTGCGGATAGCAATCTTAAAGTAATTGCGAAGCATAATGAAGGGATTTAAGACCCTTCTTCATTGGCAAGTATTATACCGTTTACCGCGAGGGGCTTAAGGTATGATCAGACATTCATTATCTGATTTTCCGTATTTGAACAGTGTTCAGTTCCGTAAAACACCGTTCATTAATGGACAGAATTTTGGTTTTGGTGTAGCCTAATGCTGGGTCCAACCCGAATGTCAGCAAAGGAAATGGTATCCACTCCTGCGACCCTTCTCTGAGAAGTGAACCAAACCGGTTGTTGTGGATTTTTACATCTACGCAATCTGATAAATTTCGCGCGAACCAGTAAGGTACATTTCCTGATACCCCGCCATAGCCTCTGTCATTTTTTTCATTTCAGGGGAGTCTGCTTTGTATTTATCCCAACTCTTTTCGTAAGCAGTAAGGTTTTCATACTTGCTTACGATGACAACTTTATTGTACTGACCGGTCATGTCGGTCATGATGTTTACCAGGTCAGTACTACCTGCCATCGCTTCTTTGAATTTTTTTGCCAGCTTCGAAGCATTGCCGGGTTTGCAAATAAAAATGTCGTGTATTATAATCATAATAAATGTTTTTTATAGGGAAAGGATAATATTTAGGATGATCTATCAGCTAAACGTTGCGGGTGTTTCATTTGATGGTTTTCATGGCGATTACTACACTTTACTAAGTTGATTATGTAGTATAAGGGAATCGTTGTGAAACTGGTCTTCCTGAAGTTGGCGTTGAATTTTATGATAGTAAATATAAGACAATGCTCCTAAGCCAAAGGGCACCAACATGAATGCCATGGAGGGTTGAAGACCATCCATTATAATACCCGAATAGGATGCCCCCACCAGATCAAAAAATAATCCGGCATAGGCCCATTCCCTGAGCCTGGGAAATCCGGGCACCATGCTGGCGACTACACCTAAAAATTTGGCGACTCCCAGAAGAGGTATCAGATACCTGGGATAGCCGAGCTTGGCTATAAATGCTACCGCTTCCGGAACCATGAGTATATCGGGGATTGCAGAAAAAAGCATGAAGGCCCCAATAACCCTGTGAAAGTCCAATACATGATTTTTGTCTTTTTCATCACGATAGGTTTTTTATTGAACGATTGTTATCAACTACGTGAACAAATTTACGCTCCATGCTGGACTAAACGCAGGCGTAATCCGGCAATCTTGGGGCCATTTGCGCCATTGAGACGCGTCGACTAACATGGTGAGTATCCTTTCTGGAGAGCACCATTGCCTGGTTGTCAAACTGTCAACTTGATAAACGAATAACACAATTGAAACAGACAATTTATGCTTGACATTGCCGGCGCAACCGTTTAGACCGATGTTAGTTATATCCCCGCTTCCTTATCAAGGTACTCCTGTACAATATCAATCGCGTTGGTAACCACATCGCTTAATGCTACTATGAACGTACCGGGTTCCGCAATGGAAATGGCGTGTTTAATCGCCTCTACTTCCTTGGGAATAGTTTCATATGTCACTTGTCTGTCAACCGATTTGATCCCCCGTACCACTAACTCGATAATGTTTGCTTCCAGCCTTCCGCGCAAATGTTTCTCCTGCCGGATGATGATGTGATCAAACATTTTAGCCCCAAGCCTTCCAATTTCTATAATATCCTGATCGCGACGGTCTCCAACACCGGCCATGATACCGATTTTTTTGGTTGAATGAACGGTGCTTAGAAACTCTTCGATGGCAATGAAGCCTGCGGGGTTATGCGCAAAGTCGATCATTACTGTAAAATTTTTAAAGTTGAAAATGTTCATTCGCCCCGGTGTGAGGGCAGGGGATGGGATAAATGTGTTGAGTGAGAGCCGAATGCTTTCCGTTTTGAATCCGTATAAGTAAGCCGCCAGGGACGCTGCCAGGATATTACCGATCATGAACTTAGCCCTTCCGCCGAAAGTCAGGGGTATCGTAGTTACTTTTTCGATCCGGATCTTCCAGTCACCCTTCTTGATCGTAACAAATCCGTTCTCATATACCGCGGCAATCCCTCCTGTTTTACAATGCTCGGCGATGACGGGGTGATCTTCCACCATACTGAAATAAGCGACCTTGCAGTCGAGCGTGCGCGCAAGGCCAACACACCCTTCATCTTCAGCATTCAGCACAGCCCATCCCTCCTGCTTTACGCTTCGCACGACGACAGACTTTACACGAGCCAGATCTTCCAGGTTTTCAATATCACTGATGCCAAGATGGTCTTCCGTGATGTTGGTAACAATACCGATATCACACGAACTAAAACCAAGTCCGGACCTTAATATGCCGCCACGGGCAGTCTCCAGTACGGCAAATTCCACTGTAGGGTCCTTCAATATAAATTCTGCACTCAGAGGTCCGGTTGTGTCGCCTTTTTCCAGGAGATGATTATGGACATAGATACCATCTGATGTGGTGAATCCTACGCGGTAGCCGATGTTCTTAATGATGTGTGCCAGTAGCCGTGTCGTGGTAGTCTTACCATTTGTTCCGGTGACGGCAATAATGGGGATTCTCGATGGCTTCCCTGGAGGATACAGCATATCAATCACGGGTGCGGCAACATTCCGGGGCAGGCCCTCGGAAGGGGCTAGGTGCATACGAAATCCAGGTGCGGCATTGACTTCCAGTACAACCCCACCGCTGTCTTTCAGGGGCTGTGTCAGGTTAGGTGCCATAATATCAATACCACAAATGTCCAGTCCGATGACACGGGCAATCCGTTCGGCCACGAAAATATTTTCTGGGTGCATCATGTCGGTAACATCAATGGAAGTGCCCCCGGTGCTGAGGTTAGCGGTCGATTTCAGATACACAATCTCATCTTTAATGGGAGCTGTGTCAAGACTATAATTCTTTTGGGCGAGCAGATCAAGCGTATCACGGTCGACGGTAATTTCTGTCAAAACATTCTCGTGCCCGTACCCTCTCCGTGGATCTTTATTTTCGATGTCAATGAGCTGTTGAATGGTATGCAATCCGTCACCGATTACCCTGGCCGGAACACGCTGTGCGGCGGCAACAACCTGGTTGTTGATAACCAGTATCCGGTAGTCATGGCCCACGATAAAGCGTTCGACAATAACCCTATTTGAATAGGCTTGTGCATGATGAAGACCTTCTAGTGCTTTCGGCCATGCGTTAATATTGATGGAAGCACCTTTGCCATGATTGCCATCGAGTGGCTTAATCACGATGGGATAACCAATCCGGCCAATAGTGTTCTGAAGCTCCTCCTCTGAAGCACAAATTTCACCCAGAGCAACGGGAATGGCAGCCATGCTCAGAAGTCGTTTTGTCTGCGCTTTATTCCCGGCGACATCAACGGCAATGTGACTGGTATTCTGTGTGATGGTTGCCTGAAAACGAACC